>JAHJVF010000011.1 GCA_018828505.1 Bacteroidota bacterium
ATTAACGGTAGAACCTTAATTATCAGTAACTCACCCTAAATCCCTCTCTTAAAAAGAGAGGGACTTTTTCCGAAAGGAATGGCTTCGCCAGAAAATCGAGCGAAATCGCCCCTTCTCTTTGTAAGAGAAGGGGTAGGGGGATGAGTTCTAATAGTTACCAAAATAAAATCCTTACTTTGGTATAATATCGTGATAGTTATTAAGAAATAAATTCGTGATTATAAATTTCTATGCGTACCGTCGCAGTAAGGAGGTGTGTTTGTTTGTTTGCAGCGGCACAAAGCAACTTTCTTTTTCTCCTCGAGAATAAATTCAACAGGACTAAAAGTGGTTGTTTTATGCGAACCGTCGCAAAACGGCTGATTCTTCGAAAGTCCGCATTGACACCACCAGTAAGTGCCTGCTTCAAGTTCTAAAATTGCTGGAGATTTCTCCGCGATGTTTGGCTTATCCATTATGACCTCCTTGGTAAATTAAAATGGGAAATTACAAATCAAATATAAAAGTCATTATTTAATATCATTTTGCAATTTACAATCACATTTAGGTGATCAGACTTTGCACTGTACGTAATACTTGTCCGATTTCGACTAATTGTTTTTCACCGGTTGCACGGTTCTTTATTTCGACTCGATTGTGAGCCAGGTTTTTCTCGCCGATGATAACTTGTAAAGGCATCCCAAGCAAATCGGCATCATTGAATTTAAATCCGGCTGATACGTCATTACGGTCGTCATAAAGTGTTTCGATATCGCTTTCATTGAATTCATAATAGATCTTATCGGCAGTTGAACGCACATTGTCGTTTTTCATGTTCACACCGAGTAAGTGGACTTTGAATGGAGCAATCTCCATAGGCCATTTGATTCCTTTTGAATCATGATTTTGCTCAATAAGACACGCAACTATTCTTTCAACACCAATCCCGTAGCTTCCCATGATAATCGAATGTTCTTTTCCAGATTCATCAAGGAATTTTGCTCCGAGTGCTTCGGAATATTTTGTACCAAGTTTGAAAATGTGTCCAAGCTCAATTGCTTTCACGACTCTTAATTTTGAACCGCAGTTCGAACATCCACTTCCAGCTTCAACAAAATGTAGATCGAAGAATTTACATTGTGGTATATCGCGCACAAAATCAATTCCGCCGATGTGATAATCATTTTTATTTGCACCGCTGAACATGTTATTTGCGTTTAAAAGCTTCACATCTGCAATTACACGCATTCTTGTTTCAATCGGTCCGATCGAACCAGCATCAGCACCCGTGATCTCTTTCAATTCATCGGGATGTGCAGGTCTGACCTTACCTCCCAATGCTGAAAGAAGCTTCGATTCATTTACTTCATCATTACCGAGCATTAAAACTAAAATCGGTTTTTCGTTGTGCATGTAGACTCTGGATTTCGCACACCGCACTGTCGGGATTTTCAAAAAATCAGAAAGCTCATCAATCGTACGGATATTAGGTGTGTGAATATCTTTTAATTCTTCTGAAGTTTCATTCCTCTTGAAGTCAGCAACTTTAGCTGAAGCAACTTCGACGTTTGCCGCATAATTGCAATTATCACAAATTGCACATGTGTCCTCACCTGCATCTGATTCAACCATAAACTCCTGCGAACCGCTTCCCCCCATTGCACCGCTTGAAGCTCCAACTTCAAAAAATTTCAGTCCACAGGCAGAGAAAATTTTCCGATAAGCTTCAGCATGAAGGTCATAACTTTTATCCAAACCTTCCGGTGTTGCGTCCAGTGAATAGGAATCCTTCATTAAGAACTCTCTTCCCCGAATTACGCCGGAACGCGGTCGTGTTTCATTCCTGAATTTGGTTTGAATTTGATACCATATCTGAGGTAAGTCACGGTACGATTTTATGTGATTTGCAGCGATCTCTGCAATCACCTCTTCATGCGTTGGAGCTAAAACGTAATCACGATTTTTTATTTGAAACATTGTTTCACCAAAGGCTTCAACTCTTCCGGTCTGTTCCCAAAGCTCTTTGGGATTTAACGCGGGAAGATGAAACTCCTGTCCGTCAATTGCATCCATTTCTCTTTGAATAATGGCAGATACTTTTTTAATCATCTTATATCCCAGCGGGAGGAACGAATAAATTCCTGCACTGAGCGTTCTGATCATTCCCGCTCGAACCATTAAAATATGGCTTGTGATTACCGCATCAGTGGGAACTTCTTTTAATGTTGGTAAGAATAACTTTGAAATTCGCATAAATATTGAAAAATTTTATCGAAAATAACGAATCGATGTTGGATTTCAAAAAATCTGAAGAGATTTTATTTGCTCTTCTAACTAATTATTATTAAAATAGTTGCCGAAAATAGTTAAAGCAATAGTTGAAAAGAAATTAATATGTGTATTCCCGCCTGCCTCTGTAAGTTCAACAAGGCGGGCAGGGAGAATTGATGCATAGAGTCGTAAATTGGAATTAAAAGACAATAGAACACAGATGACACGGATTAGACGGATATACACAGATATTATTTTGAGAAAAGAGAATCTGCTTCGATTTCTCAAATGTCGATATTTCAAATTACTGAACAAATCATCTAAGGTTTTATTTCTGTTGATTGTGATATCAATTCCAACCGAAACTGCTTTCTCTCAGGGCATTGATGACATGAATAAATTCAGGCTCGCACAGAGCTATGAATCGATTGGCAATCATGAAAAAGCACTCGATTTTTATCGCGAGTTATATCAAAAAGATCCGAATCAATATCAATATTACGAGGCATTTCTCCGCAGCTTGAATCAACTAAAAAAATATGATGAAGTAGTCGGAATCTTAAAACGTAGGTTACAAATTTATCCGAATGATTTTAATCTTTATGGAGAGATTGCAGTTATATACAGCCGGAAGGAGATGGAGGATTCACTGAATTACTTTGTTAAAAAGGGAATTGAGCTTGATCCGAAAAATCCAATGTCCTACAAATTTATCTCGAATGCATTAATTCAAAATAGATTATTCAAAAAAGCAATTGATGTACTCGAGCGAGGGAAAAGAGCTACTAATGATAATCTGATGTTTTCGATTGACTTGATCTCTGTATATGCTTTGCTTATGAATTATCGTTCTGCAAGTATTGAAATGGTTGAGCTTCTAAAAGTCGATCAAAATCAATCCGGATTTATTCAAAGCAAGCTCGCGAGCATTCTCAACAAACCGGATGCTTTAAAGACTTCGATTCAAATTTTCGAAACTGCACCTAAGGACAATCTTGCCTCAATGAGAATACTTTCATGGCTATACTTCCAGGCGAAGGATTTCACTAAGGCATTCGATATCGCATTAAAAATTGATCGTCTTAGTAATTCTAAAGGATATGAAATCCTTTCTTTCGCTGATAGAGCTTATAGAGAAAAAGAATTAACTCAAGCGATCAATGCTTACGAGTTTTTATTGAAAGAATTTCCGGAAGAGAAAGATTTGCGTGCATTTTCAATAATCGGTTTAGCTCGATCTTATGAAGAAAAATTTTTACTTGAAGTTAATAATATTTCAACTGCATGGAAAAAATATCGGCTTCCGCTAAAAGCTGAAAACCCAACTGCAAAAAGTGCGGTTAATTATTATAACATCATTATCAAAGATTTCCCAAATTCTAATCTCATCGCTGAAGCGTTATTTAAAATCGGCAAAATTAAGCTTGAATACTTCTTTGATCTACAATCCGCTGAGCAGCTCTTAAAGCAGGTTGTGGATTATTATCCATTGAGTGAATTCTATGGAAAAGTTTTATTGCTATTAGCTGAACTAGAAAAAGTTAAAGAGAATTATGTTCAGGCTGAGAATTACTTCACTCAAGTCCGAATTTCTCCAAGGGTCAGTGAGAATGAAAGATATTACAGCGATTACAAAATTTCTGAGTTGCTGCTGTTAAGAGGATTACAAGATTCAGCTAAGAACAAATTAATGCAACTGAGTAAAAATAATCTTCTCGATGTAACCAATGACGTATTAGAATTACTAATTTTAATTCAAGAAAATCCTGCCCGCCGTGTTGAGTTAAATGAGGCAGGCGGGGAGGATAACGATAATGTTAAAAGTTTTCTTAATGCACAGCAGTTGATCGATCAAAAGAAATTTGTTGAAGCGATTGAATTGTTCAATAAACTTTCAAAAGGAGATGACGCTTTAAGCATTACCAATCTTGCACGAATCGAGATAGCTGAAATTTATATTTTGTTGGACAATTACTCAAATGCATTGGCTCAGCTTGTGTATATAACCGATCAAAAAGATAAAACGATTTACGGTGATAAAGCTTTATTCCGGCAGGCGGAGATTTATCTTTTTGGGATTAAAGATCCTATTAAAGCAAATCAGCTGCTCGAAAAACTTCTTGTCGATTATCCGCAATCCTTGTTAATTACCGAATCGAGAAAAATTATAAATAAAATCAAAGAAAATAATCTTTAATAAGTTTAAGAAAGAATTTTATGGCAGACAAAAAAAACGCCAAAATAGTTAAATGCTCCTTCTGTGGAAGAGAAGGGCATGAGGTCGGCAGTATGATAGCTGGGCATGATGTTTATATTTGCGATCTGTGCATCGGCAGTTCTGTGGACATCTTACGTAACAATTCTGAAACTCTTTCACCAAAAGTAAGAAAAGACGCTATTTTAACACCAGAGTTAATCAAACAGACGCTTGACGAACATGTGATCGGACAAGATCGTGCAAAAAAAGTTTTAGCCGTTGCAGTTTATAATCATTATAAAAGAATTCAATCTACCTCAAATTTTCTCGAATTTGATGAAGTTGAAATCGAGAAGAGCAATATCCTACTTATTGGGCCTACCGGAGTCGGAAAAACTCTTCTCGCACAAACGCTTGCAAGAATTCTCGATGTTCCGTTCGCTATTGCTGATGCAACGACGTTAACCGAAGCGGGTTATGTCGGCGATGATGTTGAAACGGTTCTTGTCCACTTGCTTCAAGCGGCAGATTACAATCTTGAAAAAGCACAAAAGGGTATTGTCTACATTGATGAACTCGACAAGATTGCAAGGAAGAGTGAAAGTACATCAATAACAAGAGATGTATCGGGTGAAGGTGTTCAACAAGCTCTATTAAAAATTCTTGAAGGAACTGTGGCAGGCGTTCCACCGAAGGGTGGAAGGAAACATCCCGAGCAGCCTCTGATCAATGTTAATACAAAAAATATCTTATTCGTTTGCGGTGGAGCGTTTGAGGGAATAGAAAAAATTGTTGCAGCAAGAACTAATAAAAGTAAAGTTGGATTTGGTGCTGAAATAAGAGGAACTCGTGACATATCGAATGATGAGCTGTTGAATTTAATCCAGCCTGACGATCTGTTAAAATTCGGTTTGATACCGGAGCTGATTGGAAGACTTCCTGTTATTGCCCCGCTTCACTCACTTAGTCTGGAAGCGCTAAAAGAAATTCTAACTAGGCCAAGAAATGCTATTTTAAAGCAGTTCAAGAAACTTTTTTCCTTAGAGAACATTGAGCTTGAGTTTGAACCGAAAGCTCTTGATGCAATTGTTAAAAAAGCTCAAGAGCGAAGAACCGGTGCACGTGCTCTTCGTAGTATTGTCGAAGATTTCCTGCTTGATATAATGTATCATCTGCCTTCGAGAAAGAATATTGAAAAGTGTTTGATCACTGAAGCGACCGTTCAAGAATATGAAGAGCCTGTCTATATCAATAAAGCACCAAAGGAAGAGACAAAAGTTTCGAAGAAAGACCCCCAAGCATCGGCCAAATGATTAAAATTATTTTGTCTTTTTTTCTCTTCTCTTTATTATCATTAAGCCTTTTATTTGGACAGGGGAAAATTTTTATTCCAATGGATTTAAAACAATCCGAACATCTTAAAGCTTACGGTATTGCTTATACAGCAATAACAAGAGGTATGCAAGTTGATTGGCTGCTCAATTACCGCGGTGGCTCTTTTTTGATGGATATGAATGATGAAATGGCTACGCTTTGCAGAATAAGAGGCGTCTTTTTTAATCAGATTAGCGGAACAGAAGCGGTTAGCATTTATACAGAAGTACAAGATGAAAATAATAATATGGATGTTGTGAGATTAGAGAAAGAGCCAAAGATCGCAGTCTATGTGCCGCCTGAATTCAATCCATGGGATGATGCTGTGACACTTGCACTTGATTATGCGGAAATTCCTTATGATAAAATCTGGAATGATGAAATTCTTCGTGGAGAACTATCAAAGTATGATTGGATTCATTTGCATCATGAAGATTTCACCGGGCAGTATGGAAAATTTTATGCGAGTTTTGCTAATACTCAGTGGTATATCGAACAACAAATAATTTACGAGAACAATGCGAAGAAAAACGGTTACCGTAAAGTCAGCGAGATGATGCGGGATATCGCTTTCAATATAAAAAGTTATGTAGCGAATGGAGGTTTTCTTTTCGCAATGTGTTCTGCGACAGATTCCTATGATATTGCATTATCCGCTAAGAATGTTGATATATGCGATAAGATGTTTGACGGTGATCCGCCTGATCAGAATGCACAGAGTAAGTTAGATTATTCACAAACAGTTGCATTTACCGATTTCAAACTTGAAATGAATCCATATGTGTACGAATATTCAGATATCGATATTCAGCCTGCTGAAATAGGTAATTTTGAAAATGATTATTTCACTCTGTTTGATTTTTCGGCAAAGTACGATCCGGTTCCAACAATGTTAACTCAAAATCATGTAAACATTATTCGCGGATTTATGGGACAAACAACTGCGTTCAGAGAGAATTTGATTAAAAAAAGTGTTACAATAATGGGAAAGAGAGAAGGGACGAATCAGATAAAATATATTCGTGGTGACTTTGGAAGGGGAACATTTTGTTTCCTTGGAGGACACGATCCGGAAGATTATCAACATCAAGTTGGAGATCCGCCAACAGAACTTTCGCTTCATAAAAACTCACCCGGTTATAGACTAATCTTGAACAACGTACTTTTTCCAGCTGCAAAGAAGAAAAAGCAAAAGACATAATTTGTTAGGTTGTAAATGAAAAAAATTCAGATACAGGGAACCAATAAAACCTACACAATCGGTAAAATCGTTTGTGTCGGAAAAAATTATTTGGAACATGCTAAAGAGCTTGGAGATGCAGTTTCTGAAAAACCTGTAATCTTTATGAAACCTGCCTCTTCAATAATTTTTTCAGGAGAGAAGATAATTTATCCCGAATTTACAAAGTCACTGCATTATGAAACGGAATTGGTACTACTGGTCGGAAAAACAGGAAAAAATATTTCGAAGTCAAATGCATTAGATTATATTGACGGTTACACGGTCGGATTAGATATGACTTTAAGAGATATTCAATCAGGATTGAAAAAAAACGGACACCCATGGGAAATTTCAAAATGTTTCGATACTTCAACGGTATTGGCTCATTTCATCCCGAAAGGAAAAATCACCAACGCAAATAATCTTTCAATTAAGCTATGGGTTAACGAAGAATTACGGCAAAATGACAACACATCGAATATGATATATAATGTTGAATCTATTGTTGAATATCTTTCAGGATATTTTACTCTTGAAAAAGGAGATATAATATTTACAGGAACACCGGCTGGTGTCGGTGAAGTAAAAAAGGGAGATAAATTGAAAGCTGAGATTGAAGGATTATCAACACTTGTAACTGAAATTTCTTAGTAGATGGTTCAAAGGGATGAAATAATGATCGAGAGCTGGAAGTTGTTATTTATCTTTCAAATTAATTCATTATTAAATTTGTTATGAGCAAAAAAACAGTTTCTAGATTAATAATCGCTTTCGGGGTAATTGTTATTCTTGGAACCTCTTTCTATCTCATAAAAACTTTTTCTGAATTAGATGAATTATTAGAAGCTGAGACAAAAAAAATTGAATTTCCACCTATTCAGATCATCACAACTGATACGCTCGATTATGAATTTCCGCTTGACTCATTATCATATTTGACATCAACGTTTTGCGAATTTCGTCCAACACATTATCATGGCGGGATCGACCTTGGGACAAATAATGAAACCGGAATGCCCGTTCGGGCTTCAAGAAACGGTTTTGTTAAAAGGATTAGTCTTTCTCCATTTGGCTACGGAAAAGTACTCTACCTTCAACATCCTGATTCATTTACTACTGTATATGCTCATCTTGAAAATTTTGAACCCGGGTTGAATAAATTCATTAGAGATATTCAGCTTTCAACGTTTAAACAAAATATTGATCACACTTTTGGTCCTGATTCATTCCATTATAAAAAAGGGGATGTGATTGGATTTACCGGAAAGTCAGGTTCCGGACCTCCGCATTTGCATTTTGAAATTCGAGAACCGAGTGGAAATCGAATTAATCCATTAATATTTCCAAATGTAAGAAATGCCTTAATCGATACTATCCCCCCGCGCTTTGAAACGGTAAAGTTAGTCCCTTTTGATTTTAATAGCCGAATTGACTTTAGCATAAATGAAAAAATTTTATTTGATAATTCAGAGAAGAAAGCAGTTCAAGCTTATACACATCTAAATGGAAGAGCAGGCATACTCGTAAAAATATCCGATCGTTCACAAAATAAAGGGACTAATGATCACGGCATTAAAAAAATCACAATGAGCTTGAATGATCAGTCGAATGTAATTTACACCCTTGACTTCACAACGATCGATCGTGAACGTTACCGGGAAATATTTTTTACACGCGACCATTTTGAATATTATTTTAACGAGCAAGTGTTTTATAAACTATTTGATGAATATGGAATCGGGCTAAACACTGCAATAACTTCGTCCGATGGAATTTTAGATTCCAAAAATATCACAAGAGGGATGAACACTGTTTACTTAACGGCATTCGATAATTTTGACAACAGTTCATCGCTGGTTTTTGGTTTATATACTACAGACGATATTCCAACAGCCGAGTGGTCAATTAACGCAACTCAAATCGATATAAAAAGCTCACTCCCAATCTCAAAATTTGCCTACAGCTTCTATGATCAAAAAGGAAAACAGATTGAATCGAATGAGATGAAAAATCTCTACACAACAGAGGTTAAACTTACTAATCGAAAATTCGAAAGACTTCACGTAAAAATTACAAATCATGGTTTTGAAAATCATCAATCAATTTTCATCTCAGCGAATGGAAGTCAGGAAATCGCTGTTGAGAATGTCAGCTTGAAATACTACCATAACTGCTACTTAATGCAATTCCGTTCAAAGACCTTTTTGGATTCAAAATCCGAAATAGCCGTCGAAGCTAATGAAGGTGAATATTCATATCCGGTATTTAATTTTGGTGCAAATAGTTATGCAGCATTGATTGATATTAATCCAAATATTTATGGTGATGTTCATTTTCACTTAAGAAACAAACATCAAAAAAATCCTTTGATGAAAGGAAATTTTGTGTTTTATGAGGGGGACAGCATTTCGATAAAAACTTATGACGACAAGTTTTTGGTTAACTTACCTGCTGATGCATTCTTTCAACCATTGTTCGTGAAAGTTGGTTACGAACAGGAAGAAATTTCCTTCTACCCAAAAAACATTTTAATTAAATCCCCCTTCATTGTGCAAAGTAAGGAATCCACCCAAAAGAATGTCAGGTTTGCAATTAATCAAAAGAGTGATTGGAACGACATCACTTCTCAAAATCAGGAGGGTTTACTGATGGGACGGATTTATCGAAACTTGGGTGACATAAAGAAAGTCTCAGATGAAAGTCCACCTGAAATTTTAGACTGGCGTATAATCAAAAAAGGAATCTTTAATACATCAATGGGGAATTATCCGGCATCTGCAGATACGCAAATATTTGTTTTCAAAGTTCGTGAGATTGGTTTTGGCCTCGACTTTTCCTCAACGGAAGTATTTTTAAATGAGAATAGAATTCTCGCAGAATATGATCCGGATATCTCATCGTACTTTCTTCTTTTTGAAAATTTGCTTGGGAAAGGACAGAACAAATTATTTACCCGCTTAAAAGATCACGGGGGAAATCTCACTGAGAGAACCATTCAATTTTAAAGTGAATAAAAGCAAATTCATTTAATGGGGTGTAAAAATGAATCATGTTGTACTTGTAGAATAGACAATTAATAAAACTTCTTGTACGATACTGTTTGAGGATTTAATTGGCAGTGCTAGAAAACCCTGCCACTACATAGCCTGCCCATTCATAGCTATTTTGTGGCGGGCTATCTTGTGGCGGGTCTGTTTTTAGAAACATAACTCACCCTAAATCTCCCGACAAGCCCGCCTGCCTCACGAGAATTAACGTGGCGGGCAGGTCGGGACAAGCTCTCTCTTGCAAGAGAGGGACTTAAAGTTCACTCCTTCTCTTGGTAAGTCGAAGATCCCGCTTGCGGGGAGAAGGAGTTGGAGGATGAGTTTCGGTATTTAACATGACTCGTTTTGATACCCCCATTCATTTATTTAAATTTTGTAGAGATTTTTTTAGCAGAGTCTCAACTGATAATTCATCTTCTTTTATTTCGCTGAGTGCAATCCGAATTGCTTTTTCAGCGACTTGTTTTTGATATCCAAGCGTTATCAGTGCATGATATGCTTGAATTCTGATATCTTCACCTGGGAGAGCTATTTGTTCAAGTGATGGCGAAAGTTTTGCAAGCTTATCTTTTAATTCAACTATAAGACGTTCGGCGGTTTTCTTCCCCACGCCCGGAATGTTAG
>JAHJVF010000078.1 GCA_018828505.1 Bacteroidota bacterium
ACATCCCCGCCACGACAATGCTATGATATGGCAGGAAAAACTAACAAAAAACGCAACGTTTGATTATTGGTTTTTGAATTTAGTATTTTGAATTTGTTTCGGATTTAGGATTTTGGTATTAGTTTTTCAAATATGCGTAACTTCAGTTAATTATTATCTTTTTCGGCTTCGTCTGTTTTTGCAGTCGGATTTTGAAGAAGCACTTTCCTGCTGAAGCTTAAGCGTCCGTTATCTTCAATTTTCATCAGTTTAACTTCCACTTTATCGCCAATTTTTAGGACGTCCTCAACTTTGCCGATCTTTCTATTTTCAATTTGAGAAATATGTAAAAGTCCATCATTGTTTGGAGATATTTCGACGATTGCACCAAAATCCAATATTCTTTTAACAGTTGCTTTGTAGATTTTGCCAACTTCAGGTGGTTCAGTGATCAATTTAATTCTGGTCTTCGCTTCTTCCCCACCTTCAGGCGTAACGGCAGCAATTGCAATAGTTCCATCCTCTTCGATTGAAATTTCTGTTTGAGTATCTCGCTGAATTGCTTGTATATTCTTTCCACCCGGTCCAATAACCGATCCGATCATTTCAACAGGAATTTTAATTTGAATTAAATGAGGTGCGTATCTAGAAATTTGAGATCTGGATGCTGAAAGTGTTTCATTCATTTTTTTAAGAATGTGCAATCGTCCATCCTTCGCTTGATCAAGGGCTTCTTTCATAATTTCGTAGGAAATCCCTTTGATCTTAATGTCCATCTGGAATCCTGTAATTCCGTCTTCGGTGCCGGCGACTTTAAAATCCATATCACCGAGATGATCTTCATCTCCTAAAATATCACTGAGAATTTTGTAATTAGTTTCCTTTTTGATTAATCCCATCGCAATTCCAGCAATAGGTTTCTTCAAAGGAACGCCGCCATCCATCAATGCCAGAGAACCCGCACAAACTGTCGCCATCGACGAAGAACCATTCGATTCCAAAATGTCAGAAACTAATCTGATAGTGTAAGCGAATTTATTATCCTCAGGTAATAGGTTCTTTAATGATCGTTCGGCAAGATTGCCATGTCCAATCTCTCTTCTTCCAACACCGGTGTAACGTCCAACTTCTCCGACACTAAATGGGGGGAAGTTATAATGAAGCATAAATTTCTTATTGAACTCAGGGACCAATCCTTCAACTTTCTGCTCGTCAAATTTAGTTCCAAGTGTCAATGTAGTTATACTTTGTGTTTCACCACGCGTAAAGAGAGAAGAACCATGTGCTCGAGGTAGAAGTCCGGCTTCGCAAGTTATCGGCCGAATATCTTTTGTAGAACGCCCATCCAATCTTACCCCTTCGTCAAGAATCATATCACGCATCAATTCGCTCTCAAGCTCGTGAATAGCTGATGCAATCAAAGATTCTTTTTCCGGAAAGCGCTCTTTCAAAGATTCCTGTGTCTCAGAATATAGAAGCTTCATATTTTTACGACGTTCATCTTTGGGTGCCGTACTGTGAATTAAAGATTTGATTTTTTCGCGGCAAAATTCTTCGACTAATTTAACAATCTCATTTTCAAATTCATCGATTGTTAATGAAATTTTTTCACGACCGATTTCTTTTACTAGTTCATTCTGAAGAGCGACTATTTTTTTTATTTCTTCGTGACCAATTCTGATTGCTTCGAGCATGGTTTCTTCTGCAACTTCTCTTGCATCTCCTTCAACCATTAAAATAGAATCTTCAGTTCCTGCTACCACGATTTCGAGCGAACTGCTTTCAACTTCCTTGTACGATGGATTTACAATGAATTTTTCATCAAGCAAACAGACCCGAACTTCACCGATAGGACCTTCAAATGGAATGTTTGAAATTGCAAGTGCCGCTGAAGCACCAACGGCACCTAAAACATCCGGATCATGTTCTTGATCAGAAGAATATACCTGAACGATAATCTGTGTTTCGTGCATATACCCCTTCGGGAAGAGTGGACGAATAGGTCTATCGATTAACCGTGCGGATAAAATTTCTTTTTCCGTCGGTCTCCCTTCTCGCTTGAAAAATCCACCCGGAATTTTACCAACTGCCGAATATTTTTCACGGTACTCGACAGAAAGAGGAAAGAAATCTTTTCCCTCAAGCGGCTCATCTGATGCGACAGCAACTGCTAGAACTTTTGTATCTCCATAACTAACCATTACAGAGCCATTTGCCTGTTTGGCAAATTTGCCAACTTCCAACGAAAGGACTTTTCCGTTCAATTTATACTCTTTGATCAAAATCATTTCAGTAATCCTAACTATATTTATTTTCTGATGTTCAATTCTTCTATTATTTTTCGATATCTATTGATATCCTTTTTTGTGAGGTAGTCTAAAAGTCTTCTTCTTTTTCCTACCATTTTCAATAAACCAACACGGGAGTGATTATCTTTTTTATGTTTTCCGAAATGCGATGTCAGTTCATTAATTCTTGTTGTTAAAATTGCAATTTGAACTTCCGCTTTTCCGGAATTCTTTTCACTCCCTCCGAATTTTTCGATTAATTCTTTCTTTATTTCTTTAGTTAACATGTTAACTCCTAAGCTTGATTGATAAATGTAACACCAGAACCAACCGGTGTTAATTAATTATTAAAAACTTTCAATTTTAGAATTATTAACTCGATCAAAACAGATTTGTCTATCACTTGATAGTTGTTCGATCAGTTCTCGAACAGATCCGAATTTTTTCTCATCTCTAATTCTATCGATAAATCTTATTGTAATTTCCTCATCATAAATAATTTCATTGAAATAAAAGATGTGAACTTCTAAAGTCATCTCACTTGCGCTGTTAAACGTCGGACGATAACCGATATTCATCATACCAAAATATTTTTTGCCGCGAACAGTTACCTCAACAAAATAGACCCCTCGTTTTGGCGCAATTTTATGTTTATTATTTACATTGATATTTGCTGTTGGGAAGCCGATCTCAGTTCCCCGTTTTATTCCTCTTGCAACTTTACCACTCAATTCGAACTTTTTACCGAGGAATAAATTAGTCCGTTGAATATTTCCTTCTTGGAGAGCGCGTCTAATCTTCGTACTGCTGACAGAAGTCTCATCAATTGAAAAAGGTGAAACTTGAGTTACTTTGAAATGATATTCTTTTCCAATTTCGTTGAGAGTTTTTGCATTCCCCTCACGATTTTTTCCAAAATGGTGGTCGTAGCCAATTACCATTTCTGACATCCCAATTTTATCAACGAGGTACTTAACAATGAACTCTTTAAAGTTCAACTGAGAAAAATTTTTGGTAAAATCAAGTATTAATACATTTTGTATCGAATGCGATTGAAAATACTTGAGCTTTTCTTCCAGCGTTGTAAGTAGTTGAACGTCATAAACAGCTCCAAGAACAAGTCTCGGGTGAGGTTCAAATGTCACAATAAAATTTCTACTTCCTGAATCAACAGACCGGAAGAGCAATTCATTAATAATTTTTTGGTGTCCGAGATGTACTCCATCAAATGTGCCAACAGTTAGAACTGTCTGTGACTCTTTCTTTACCTCAGTTATGTCAGTATAAACATTCATTAATTGACTCTATTTAAAAATAGAACATTAAATTCTTCAAGATTTAAAGCATCATTTATATTATAGGATCCGATCTTTGTGCGTCTTAATTCATACAAAAATGCACCGCAGCCAAGCTCTTCTCCTAAATCTGCAGCAAGTTTTCTGATGTAGGTACCTTTGGAGCAACTAACAACGAATGAAACGAGCGGTTCATTATAGTCGATGATTTCAAATTTATCTATAACAACTTTACGCGGTTTAAGTTTTACTTCTCTTCCTTTTCGTGCAAGTTTATAAGCCCGTTTTCCATCTACCCAGATCGCAGAATATGGTGGAGGGATTTGTTCAATTTCGCCAACAAATTTTTCTGCAAATTGTTCTATTAATTTTCGATCGATGCTTTTAATATCTTTTGATTCCGAAGCTTGATCGAGTGATTCAGTATCCATTGTTGGAGTTGTTTTTCCAAGAAAAAATTTACCAATATATTCTTTAGTCGAATCCTGGTAGGAAGAAATTGATTTGGTTTTTGCACCCGTACAAATTATCAATAAGCCGGTTGCTTTTGGATCGAGAGTCCCGGCATGTCCGACTTTCTTAACCTTAATAGTTTTACGTATCTTATCAACAACATTAAATGATGTCCAATCCAACGGTTTATCGATCAGAATAACTTCTCCTTTTTGAAAATCCATATTTTGGAAATCACTCGTCTGCTTGGTTATCATTCTTGTGAATCTCCTTAATCAAATTTTCAATTTTCTCAACATAATCCAGCGTATCATCGATGAAGAAGTTCAGTTCAGGAGTATGCTTCATATGCAATCGAGAAGCTAACTTAGTCCTGACATGCCCCTTTGCACTGTTCAAATGCTCAAGAGTGTTTTCTCTAAGCTCTTTATTAAAAACACTTATAAAGATTTTTGCATTTCGAAGATCGGGCGACATCTTGACTGAAGTAATTGTAACAAATCCTAATGCTGGGTCGCTCAATTCCTTTAGCAATATCATGCTAATCTCTTTTTTGATCAATTCGCTGACTTTATCAGTTCTTACCGACATGCTCTAAAGTTCTCTTCTTTTCCACAAATTTATAAGCTTCAACTATATCGCCAATTTTAACATCGTTAAAGTTCTCTATTTTAATACCGCATTCTTTTCCAGTTTCAACTTCTCGAATATCATCTTTGAATCTCTTCAGCGTTTCAATATTCCCTTCATAAATAACGATGCCTTCTCGAACTAAACGTATTTTATTATTGCGTTGTATCTTGCCATCCTGAACGTAACAGCCTGCAATAGTTCCAACTCTTGAAATTTTGAATACATCTCGAATCTCCACTGTTGCAGTAACCACCTCTGAAATTTCCGGTGAAAGCATCCCTTCAACAGCACTCTTGATCTCATTAATCGCTTGGTAAATGATATTGTAAAGCCGAATTTCAATTTTCTCGGTTTCGGCAAGCTTTCTTGCATTAAGGTTCGGTCTAACGTGAAATCCAATAATAATCGCCTGGGAAGCAGCTGCCAATAAAACATCGGATTCAACAATTGCACCAACGCCTTTATGAATCACGCTTACTTTCACTTCTTCGGTAGAAATTTTTAATAACGAATCCGCAAGTGCTTCAACTGAACCATCAACATCACCCTTTACTATAATCCTCAAATCTTTAACACCGCCGATTTGGATCTGTTTTGAAATTTCATCAAGAGTCAAATGTTTAATAAGTCGATATTCCTGCTCACGTTTAATTAACATTCTTTCACTGCTTATACCTCGAGCAACTCTGTCTGATTCAACAGCAACAAACTCATCACCTGCTTGGGGCATTTCATCAAATCCAAGAATTTGAACAGGAGATGAAGGAGGAGCTTCTTCTAACTTATTTCCTCTTTCATCGAACATTGCCCGAATTCTACCGGAAGAAACACCGGCGACAAATGGATCCCCTATTTTGAGAGTCCCTTTTTGAACGAGTATAGTTGCTACGACACCTTTACCGCGATCTAATTCAACTTCAATTACGTGTCCGCGTGCGAGTCTATTCGGATTAGCTTTTAAATCCAGAACTTCAGCTTCCAATAGGACCTTTTCAAGCAGCAAGTCGATATTTTTCCCCATCTTAGCAGAAATTTCTACTGATTGATATCTTCCGCCCCATTCTTCAACAAGAACATTTTTATCAGCAAGCTGTTGCCGAATACGTTTTGAATTAGCCGCCGGTTTATCAATTTTATTCATTGCAATTATGATAGGAACACCCGCAGCTTGAGCATGATTAATAGCTTCAATAGTTTGAGGCATTACGCTGTCATCAGTAGCAACAACAAGAATGACTATATCGGTTATCATCGCACCGCGAGCACGCATTGCGGTAAAAGCTTCGTGACCGGGAGTATCGAGGAATGCTATTTCCTTACCATTTTCAAGTGCGACTTTGTATGCACCAATATGTTGTGTAATTCCGCCTGCTTCACCAGCAACTACTTGAGAATTTCTGATATAATCGAGAAGTGAAGTTTTACCATGATCAACATGTCCCATAATTGTAACTACCGGCGGTCGAAAAACTAGACTTTCAACCGTATCTTCTCCATCTTCAATTTTTGCCGTTATGTACTCTTCTTGAAAATCAACGTCAAAACCAAAATCGTCTGCAACAAGAGTAATCGTATCTTTATTTAATCGCTGATTGATGGAAACCATTAATCCGAACGTCATACATTTTGTGATTACTTCGGCAACAGATACTTTCATCACATTTGCTAATTCAGAAACACTGATGAACTCGGAAACCCGAAGTATTCTCTTTTCAAGTATTTCTTGTTCGTGTTGTTGTTTTAGTTCTTCAATTTTTTCTTTTTTCTTTTTCTTTTTAGACGATGCTCTAGCTGAGGTTACCGTAACGTCCATCGATTCTATCGTTCGCCGGATTGCATCATCAACTGCTTTTTCATCAACATCGCGCCCTTTGATCCTTTTTACCCGTTTCGATTTAGCCTGCTCTTCAATAATTTTTGATTTCTTTAAATCTTCACGTAAACGTTTTTTCTTAGGATGCTTAACTTTCTTTTCTTCTTTTACAGCCGGGGCTCCCTTAGGGACTTTTTCTTGTACTTTCTCTTCTTTGACATCTAATGCAATCTTACCAACGATTTTTAACTTCTTTTTATTTCTCTTAATATCGGAAATTGAAGTATCAGCGACTTCTATAGTTTCCTTTCGCTTCGGTGCTTCAACAATTTTCTCAACGACTTCTTTTGCTTCAACCTCAATTTTTTCCGCAATTAGTTCTTCTTCAACTTTTGCGACGATTTTCTCTGCAGCAGTTTTTTCAGCAACGACTTCCGATAAGGTTGCTGCTTCTGCAGCTTTTTCTTCAATTACTAATTCTTCAGTTGAGGTTACCGCTTCAGTGATTGGAGATAATTCAGTTTCAGCTAAATCCGCTTTTTCGGTGACAGTATAGGTAAGTTCAACCGATTCTTTTTTGGGTTCTTTCTCTTCTTTTTTCTTTCCCTTCTTATCCTTATCGTCTATGTCTTCATGTTTCTTCTTGAAAGCATCCCATTTCCTTTGATGCTTATCTGCTATGTTCTTATCTTTTTTAAAATGATGAATAATACCAACATAAACATCTTCGTCAACTTTAGACATGTGACTCTTCGCTTCAATCCCCTTGCCGGTAAGATATTCAAAAAGATGTTCTTTCGAGATATTAAGCTCGGAAGCTATTTTATAGATCGCATATTTAGTTTTTTTAGCTTCTTTGGACATTAAAATTCCTAATTTGAATTATTCTTCAAAACCTTCTTTTAAGATACTGAATATTTCAGCGACTTTGTCTTCGTCAAAACCTTCGATCTCTTTTACTTTTTCCATACCGGCTTTTAACACATCGATCGCTGTATCATAACCTGCATTGATAAGTTTTTCGTAGACTTCCTCGCCAATTTCCTGTTTAAAGTCGATCAATTCAATATCAACTTCATATTCTTCAATCGGTTTTTCTTCACGGATAACATCAATGTGGACTCCAACTAATTTCATTGCAAGACGAATATTTTGACCATTGCGTCCTATAATAAGTGAGACCTGATCAGCATCAGCCCAAATGGTTGCCTTTTTCTCTGCTTCATTAATTTCGATATTTTTTATTTTTGCAGGTGAAAGGGAACGCCGAATGAATGTTTCTAAAGTATCTGAATAGTGAACAACATCTATATTTTCATTACTTAATTCACGGACAATTGAATGAATTCTGACTCCTTTCATTCCAACGCATGCACCAACAGCATCAATTCGATCATCATTTGATATTACAGCAACTTTTGCCCGCTCACCCGGTTCGCGTGCGATTGATTTTATCTCGACTATCCCATCATAAATTTCAGGTATTTCAAGCTCAAATAATTTTGCTAAAAATTTATCGTCGCTGCGAGAAATTACTATTTTCGGTCCACGCTGTTCTTTGTTGACCTCTTTAATAATTGCACGAATTGTTTCTCCCTTTCGATATCGTTCCTTCGGGATTTGCTCCGCTCTCGGTATAACGAGTTCATTTTTGTTATGATTAACGAGAATATCATCTCTTCTGATTTGATATATATCACCAATTACGATCTCGCCGACTAATTGCGAGTATTCGTTGTAAACAATATCCTTCTCAACTTCTCTCAACCTCTGGCTGAGAGTCTGTTTTGCCAGATTGACTAATCTTCTACCGAAATCAGTGAGTTTTATTTCTTCAGGAAATACATCACCGATTTCAAATTCTTCGCCGCTTTTTTTCATTGCTTCGTCAAGAGAAACATGTAAATTCGGATCAACAACCTCTTCAACGATCTCTCTTTCTAAAAATATTTCGATCTCACCTTTATCAAGATTGACAATAACTTCAAACTGAGCATCTTGCCCGTACTTCTTTTTCATTAATGTGGAAAATATTTCCTCGATAATTCCAGCAAGCACGTCTTTGTCCATGCTCTTTTCTCTAACCATTTGAGCAAAGGATTCAACGATATCGTAATTCATATATTTGATTTTCCTTCTATTTAAAACTAATTAAAGTTTTAGCGAAAACAATATTATTAAACTTAATTTCTTTAACATCTTTATTGAGTTCAAAAGTCAATGTGTCTCCATTAACCGTAATCAATTTCATCTCTTGTGACTTTTTAATCTCATCTTCAGTGTATGTAATGGAAAATTTCTTATTGATGTGTTTCGGAAACTGTCTTAAGAGCTTTAGCGGTTTATCAATTCCGGGCGACGATACTTCAATCTGATCATTTTCTGAAATCAATTTTTCATCAATAAGAGTTTTTTCAATCAATCGGCTGATTGTCGAGCAATCCTCGATGGTTAAATTATTTTCTTTATCAATAAAAAATAAATATTTGTCAAATCCTTTATCCCTTAGATGCTTCATTTCAATTAGAAAAGCATCATTATCGTTGAGAATCGGAGTTGAGATTTCCTTGATCTTCGGTAAATTTACATACATAAAAAAAATTGCCCTTTAAGGGCAAATTCAACGTACAATCATACGAAAATTACTTTCCGAATTCAAGGTTATTTATTGGTAATGCAAACAGACTTAGCCAATCTTCGAAAAGCTGTAACAGGTAAATTCCACACCTAATTTCAACTTACAATCTAGAAAAACCCCTAAAAAGCCTCTCCAATCCCAAAATGTATTTGAAATCCTCTGAAAAACGATCTTTCAAAAATAAATTTATGACTGAAAGGGTCATAAAACTGAATCCCAAAATCTATTCTGAATGGTGCGAATGAGCTGTAATATCTAATTCCAGTTCCGATTGCGACAGCTAACTCATTTATTCGAGGTATCTTAATATTATCCCAGGTGTTCCCGAAGTCAACAAATAAAACTGAACCAAAATCCCCAATAATTCTGTTTCGTGATTCTATCGAACCCTCAATAATAAATTGACCTCCCAACTCATCTATTGTCGATAATTGTCCAAGATCATTCACATAGGTTAAAGATGGACCTAACCCTCTTGCTCGCCAACCTCGTACGCTGTTACTTCCGCCCGAATGAAATAATCTATTCTGTGAGATCGATTTTAATCCATCGAATTTATGCATGTAACCCAGACGTAATTTATATGCCAGACCTCCGAGGCTAGGCTTCCAGGGATTAGTATAAAATGAGCTGATGAGATTAATTTTATAGTATTGAACGTTCTCATCGTTAATTGCTCCAAATAAATTTTTCAAATAAGGCAGCAAGCCTGCATATTCGAATGATATCTGAAGATTATATCCTTTCGTGGGTGTGAAAAGATCGTTCGTATGATTGGAAAATAAATCTACACCAAGAATAATGTTCGATTGATGCAATGCAGATTGGAATTCTTCTACAAGTTCATCGATAAGATAATCATTTGGAATTGGATAATTAAGAGAAGTCAGCAATCCGATGATAATTTCCCGTGGAAGTGATGCACGGATATCTACATCTATTGATTCATAGGTCAAATATGTTTTGTAATTGTTGAAGAATACATATTGAGGAGATTCGAAAGTCAGACCTAATTTGGATCCAAGAGTATAATAACGATAAAACTTCTGCTGCTCTACTGCTCCGAAAAATTCCAATTTTCCAGAGATCGACTTGCTTAAGATGTATGGTTGTTCTATTCCGGCAACAATGAGAGCACCACCTATAACGGAAGTATCTGTTAATCCTTGTCCCCCAAATACATTTTTGAAATTAACGTTCAAAATATCCTGTGAGAGTAATTCCGTTCTTATGGTGAATTTCCGTGCACCGCCAAAAAGATTCTTTCTGGTATAATTCAAACCTAAACCAACATTAAAAGTACTTGATTGATTATTTAAAAGTATTTCGGGTCCTAACTCATTTATTTTACCCACATCTACGCTAATATTTAAAGGAACCGTACCATTTAAAGTGTCTGAAATAACACTGTTTATCAATGCAGACGAAAAAAGTCCGGTGCGATAAAGTCTCAATTGTGCTTCGCTGATTTGAGTGTTGTTGTATCTTTCTTCCGGCTTTATATCCACTAAATCGATCATGAGTTCATCATCAACAAAATCTTTACCGACTCCACGTTTTTCTACGGTAACGTTTGAAATCTTAAAGTGCTTACCGGGGACAAAATACGCACCAACATTAACTGAATTAGAAACTGTATCAATGGTGACAATTGCCTTCCCTCTTTCAGCAAGCATGAAACCGTAACTTTTCAATTCATCTAAAACTCTGTAAATATCTGATTCAATCATTTCTCTTGAAAAAGGAGTGTTAACCTCAATTTTTTTTTCATCCAAGATTTTTTTAAAAAGCCAATCACCAATATTTTCTTTTTTCAACCCGATATATTCATAGGATGAAATTTGAGACCTGATATTTTCACGAATGAAGAATTTCACTTTGGCAGTTAGCTTTGCTGCATCCAATTCATAACTCGATTCCATTTCTGCACGAAAGAATCCGTTATCGTTATAATATGACTTTAATATTTTTAGGTCGGTTTGTATCAATGAAGAATCGAAGTATATCGGTTCTTTACCAAGACTTGTGAATGAATTAAGAAATTTCCAAAACCAGACTGGACTTTCTTTTGAGAGAATAATGCTTTCCAGGAGGCTGGACGAAGCAAATTCATTTCCTTCGAACTCTATCGAAGTTAATTCGAATTTTTCTTCAGCAGATTGAGAAAAAGCTATCCCCGAAATTGGAAATGCGAAAACGAAAAAAACGATTAAAGTGAGGAGATTTCCGGAGTTAGGACTTGAAGAACCAAAAGAGAGATTTCTATCTTGCAACGTAAATTTCCTTCCCTGAATACTCTTTTATTTCAGGAATAACTTTTTGAGCTTCAATGAAAAACCATTCTCTCAAAAAAATGTTTGCTTCATTTTTCAAATTTTCCGAAAGCTCAATTTTTACCTTATTGTTCTCCTCTATGAAATAATATGTGAAAAGTTCGGCTGTTATTGGGTCAAATAAATATAAGAATAATTCGCCTCCACCCGAACCTATGAATGACGACCGACTGTTATAGAACAAAAATGTTTTATCAATATCATAAAATTCTTTAAGTCCAAAATCCGATGTTTCTTTAATTCCATCCAAAAATTCTGTACTGAATTTTACTTCGGCAAGATCGTCCTTAAATTCAACAAGAGCGAATTTTACGCCATAAGTAGTTTTGTTTTTAATCTCAGTCGAAATTACGGCTAATGATTTCTCGCT
>JAHJVF010000079.1 GCA_018828505.1 Bacteroidota bacterium
AATGTAACATGAATAAATGTAACATGAATAAATTTATGGCAGAGACTTACCGCGGCAAGTCTCTACATTGACACATGCACCCAATTATTTATTAAGATAACTCAAGTTGACCGCCTTAGTAGAAGAATTACTTTTTCGACACAAATTGCAATAATTTTCTCGAATTTTCACTCAATAGAATCGAAATAAATTAGTGAAAGTCCGTGAAATTCGCCCGCCTTCGGCGGGTAAAATAGATTTATAATTAAGCAGTCAACTTGAGTAAGATAAAATATTTTTAATAAATTTCTTCGATTTTGGTCACAGCTAAATCGTAAATAAAACCACCAATCTTTTCCGTCAATGATTTGAGATACGCTTCGCCTTTTTCTTTTGTTGCTTTCTTAGGATTTCCGAGACCTGTATCATCAGAAATTCTTTTCCAATCTCGTGGTGTCCAAACCCAACCTTCTTTCAAGCCGGTGAGCTTAGATTTTTTTTCAATACCTTCTCCAGCATCGGAAAGGGGTAAAACAAGCTCTGGTTTAATAACGAGCAAATTGCTCGTTTCCATTTCGCCGCCATGTTCACCCGGTTCGTCAAAAAAATCGTAACCTTTATCTGCTTGGTACCAATTGATAAGTCCGATAAAAATATTTTCAAATTCTAATTTTAACTCACGGATGAGAGGTTTGAAATCATTACCACCATGTCCGTTGATTATTAAAAATTTCGAAATCCCATGTCTTTGAATTGAGTAAATCACATCACGAAGAAGAGCAAGTTGAGTGGATGGATTAATGTTTAATGTCATGTTCAGATTTAAGTGTCCTGAATTCACACCAATCGGGATTGTTGGAAGCACAATAACATTTGCTCCTTTTTCCCAAGCTATTCGTGCTGATTCTCCTGCTATATACTCTGACTGAATCGTATCAGCTGAATATGGAAGATGAAAATTGTGCGGTTCAGTTGATCCCCACGGCAAAATTGCGACTTCATATTTGGTTTTGTGTGTCGTTTTCCAGGTTATCTCATTTAAAATGTATGGACGGGTTGACATTTGTTTACCTTAAATATTTGAAAAACTATTTCATAATGAACGAAGTAACTCACCTGTGTTTCGTAACTGACTAAAAATTTCTTTGTGCCTGCACACCGAAGTGATTAAGTTCAATTAAGTTTCGGCACACAGGTGTGTAACTTTGAGCCTTCGCGACTTCGTGGCAAGTTTTCGAATTCTGATAGTAAACAAATTCTTGATTGCCACTAAGGCGCAAAGACACTAAGAATCACCAAGTCCGCTGGTGCGGATTATTTATTGTTCACTCTCGATAGGGGCGAGTTGTAATAATAATTTTTAATAAACCTTATATTTTTACTATCTCCCAATATCTTCGAACCAAAGTTCGGGATGAGTTTTGATGAATTTGGACATTAAATTTATACACTCTTGATTTTGAAGTACTTCGATGCTGACCCCGCGCGATTTGAGTAGCTCTTCTTCACCTAAAAAATTAACATTTTCACCGATTACGACTTTTGGAATTTCATAAAGGAGAATTGCACCGCTGCACATCGAACAAGGGGAGAGTGTCGTATAAAGAATACTATCCTTATATATAGAAGCCGAAAGCCGGCCTGCATTCTCAAGTGCATCCATCTCACCGTGAAGTATCGGGCTCCCGTTTTGGATTCTGCGGTTGTGTCCGCGACCGATAATTTGATTTTTATGCACCAATACTGAGCCGATAGGAATTCCTCCTTCGGCTAAACCTTTTCTCGCTTCATCAATTGCAGCTTGCATAAACTCATCCATCGAGATTTCCTTTATTATTGATACAAACAAAAATAAGAAATGAATTAGCTGGATGGTAGAATGAAATTGAATTAATGTATGAGCTTACATGAAGTGCGATCGAATAGCTTTTTTGTATTTGGATAGATTATTAAAAGGATTGATTTTATAGAGATTATCAAATTATTCGTATGCTCTTCCCCGAACACTAATATCGTCAAATTGTCCCTAAGGCCACTGAATTCACCTGATGAATGAATTCAGTAAGCTGGATCATTACTTATGGATGAGCCTGCTCTAAAAAGGTACGATCATTATTGAAATGCTTTGTTTTCAACGTAAAATCGCAACCAAAAACTGTTAAAATGACCTTTTTAGCTACACTTCATCCCGACAAGTCGGGATTTCGTGAAGTGAAGATTCGGCTCATGGATAATTCAATAAATTGATCCCCTTAATAAATTTAAAATCTTTTTGATTTTTTGTTAGTAATGATACTTCTAACATCAATGAAGTTGCAGCTATTAAGCTATCTGGAATTAATAATCCGTGACTGAGTCTATATTCTTTCAGAAGCTCAATTGCTTTTTAAGTAATCTCATAATTCAAACTAATTATTTCAAAATCTTCTAAAAATTAATCTAAGTGTTTTAATTCAGTTTTAGTTCTACATCCAACAATTAATTCCATTTGAGTAACCGAACTAATC
>JAHJVF010000080.1 GCA_018828505.1 Bacteroidota bacterium
CTCATTGCAATGCTTCGCAATCCATGGTATTACGATCCAATCAGAAATCCCGAGAATTCTTATTCACGTAGAAATTTGATTTTGAAAATCATGCTCGATACTGATGTTATTGATGAAAGTGAATATCGAGCAGCTATTTCTGATAACATTCGATTGATGAAAACATCAGAGTTCACAAAATCAATTGCTCCACATTTTCTTGAATTTGTAAGACAACAGCTAATTCAAAAGGCAGAAAAGTATGAAGTCGATATTTACCGTGACGGTTTAAGTATTTTCACGACTGTCGATTACAATATGCAGAAACATGCGAATGAAGCTGTTGCCGAGCATTTACAAGAATATCAACCATTATTTGATAAAAGTTGGACCTGGAAGAACAAGGATGAGCTCATCAGCTCAATTATTGAAAAGGGAATACGAAATCATCCAAGTTTCCTATCTGCAGTTGAGGAGAATGAAAAGAGAAGAATTGCTCAGCAATTGAGGTCAAATCAAACATTTGTAGATTCATTGAAAAAAGTTGCCCAGACAATCGAGGCTGGATTTATAGCGATAGAACCACGCACCGGGTTTATACGCGCCATGGTTGGTGGTGCGAATCCTAATTTCATGTATGGACTTAATCATACAACTCAAATAAAACGTCAGCCTGGATCAGCCTTCAAACCAATAATTTACACTGTCGCAATTGACAACGGATATCCGCTTGCTACGGAAGTCCTCAATCAGCCGATAACGATCGAATTTGGTAATCAAACTTACTCTCCACGAAATTCAAATGATGAATATGGAGGTTATTTAAGTTTTAGAAAAGGACTTGCCGGTTCTGTGAATGTTGTATCAGTCAGATTAATAAATGAAGGTATGGCTCCGTTACATGATATTCCCGTCTATGCAAAAAGATTAGGAATTAAAAGTACTATACAGCCTTTTTATTCAATTGCATTAGGGACATCTGAAGTGACACCTCTTGAATTAACCGGAGCATTTTCAACTATCGCAAATAAGGGAGTCTATATTGAACCGATTGGTATTTTAAGAGTTGAAGATCGGAATGGACTTTTAATTGAAGATTTTAGAACGAACGCACACGAGGCACTTTCACCTGAAACTGCTTATCTGGTAACTGACCTTATGCAAGGTGTAGTTGATGGCGGTACTGCACAAGGTGTCAGAAGGTTTTTCCATCTTCCGGCTGCGGGGAAAACGGGAACGACACAAGATTTTGCTGATGCCTGGTTTGTTGGATTTACCCCAAACTTGTGTGCTGGGGTTTGGGTCGGATTTGATGATCAAAGAGTGAAGTTTACAGGTTGGTATGGGCAAGGTGCAAAAGCTGCTGCACCAATTTGGGGGAGATTCATGCAGAAAGTTTATGATGACAAAAAGATCGGAATGCCAATAGAGTATTTTGAACCGCCTGAAGGAATCACAACTGCAACTTTTTGTGAGAAGACTTTACAACAGGGCGTTCCAAAACTTGCCAATGACTATTGTCCTGTGAAAATTACTGATGTTGTGAATTCAAAATTCATCCCGGATGTTTGTGAAATTCATACAAGCGGGGGATTTACTCCATTAAATGTTGATACTTCCGCATTCAAAATTGATTGGTGAATCCCACGTTAAAATGTAGAGTGCAGAGAAGAGAATTCTTTAAGATGAGTATTAGATTTACATTTTTTTATCTTCCATTTTATAATCTCAGCATCTGCTTTTGTCTAAATTCAACTTTTGAAAATATCAATAGAATTTAAATTTTCATTATCTTTGTACGGAAATTGTAAACATAGATTGAAATCAATTGCCGAAGTGGTGAAACTGGCAGACACGCTACGTTCAGGGCGTAGTGAGCGTACGCTCGTAGGGGTTCAAATCCCCTCTTCGGCACAAATTACCTCCATCCACCTCATACTACATGTTGATGAATATTGATCTGGAAAAATCTTACGATGTTTGCCGACAACTAACCCTATCACACTATGAGAATTTTCCAGTGGCATCCTGGTTGATTCCGAGAATTAAAAGAAAACATATTTTTGCCGTTTATGCATTCGCACGAATCGCTGATGACATTGCTGATGAAGGTGACGAATCTAAGGATCAAAAAAAAGAACATCTCAAGATTTATAGAGATGATTTTTTAAATAATTCTAATTTTAATAACTATCCCCACTTTCCCGCTCTTTGGGCTACTATCAATAAATTTGATATCCCAACAGTTTTATTTACGGATTTAATCGAGGCTTTCATACAGGATAACGAAAAATCCATTTACGATAATTTTGATGAGTTACTGAACTACTGCAGTAAGTCAGCAAATCCTGTGGGAAGAATAATATTGCATCTTTTTAATTATAAAAATGAAAAGATGTTTCAGTTATCAGATAATATTTGTACTGCCTTACAGTTGACTAACTTTTGGCAGGATCTTTCACTTGATTTGAAAAAAGGAAGGTGTTACTTACCGCAAGATGATTTGAGAAAATTCAAGGTTTCAATCGATGAACTTAAATCTCAAAAATTTAATTGTGAAGTCAGAGAACTTATTAAATTCCAGATCGACAGAACTCTAAAACTTTTTCGAGATGGAGAAGAATTGCTAAACCATTTACAAGGTTTATTAAAATTGGAGATCAAGTTGACTATTCTCGGCGGAAGGAGAATCATAAATAAAATTGAAAGAATGAATTATAATACATTAGCTGACAGACCAAAAATCTCTCTATTTGATAAGTTGTCTCTTCTTTTTCGTTTGATATTATCATGACACTGATCATAATATTTCGATTATTAAGTTCAATTCGGATTTAACTTCAAGCTCATGCGTAAGGAATTAGAAAATATTCTCAAACAAACTACCAGGAGCAATTTTTATTACACATTTCTATTTTTACCCGCAAAGAAGCGAAAAGCTTTAATCACGATTTACAAATTCTGTAGAATCACAGATGATATAGTTGACCTTGAAAATACTGGTAAGGAAGCGAAGGTTAAATTACTTACATATTGGCAGAGCGAATTTGAAAAATCACTTAATTCAAAATCTGAATTAGAAATTTTAAATGAAGTATCGCGAGTAATTAAAGAATTCGAAATTTCAATTGAACATTTTCGTGAGTTGATTAAAGGTGTCGAAATGGATTTGAATCCAAAACATTTTAGCACTTTTGAAGAGCTTTACAAATATTGCTATTATGTTGCCTCGACAGTCGGATTAATATCGATTGAAATATTTGGTTATAAAAATAAAACCACACGGGATTATGCTGTCAACCTTGGTGTGGCGATGCAGTTGACAAACATATTACGCGATTTGAAAGATGATTCGAAGGTCGGAAGATTTTACCTGCCGCAAGAGGATTTTAAAAAATATAATTACACAGAGCAAGAACTTTTTAACGAGACTTATAACGACAACTTTATTCGATTGATGGATTTTGAAGCTAGTAGAGCCGAAAAATATTATGAGGCGGCAGACCGATTTCTGCACACTTCTGATCGCAAAAATTTATTTAGTGCTCGTGCTATGCAGTATATATACATGCGTTTATTAAAAAAAATCAGGAATGAAAAATTCAATATATTCAAGGGAAAAATAAAATTATCGCGGATTCAAAAAATTATGATAGCTTTAACCGTTTGGATTAAGTACAAAATAGTCTTCAGATGAAAAGCGTTTGTGTAATAGGAGGTGGAGTTGCAGGGCTATCCGCGGCGGTATTTCTGGCAAATAAAAAGTTCAAAGTAACCCTGCTGGAAAAGAACAATAAATTGGGGGGCAGAGCTTGCTCATATTATGATAAGACACTCGAATGCAGTTTCGATAATGGACAACATTTACTTATAGGCGGATATAAATCAACCATTTCTTTTTTTGAAATTATCGGTGCTAAAAGTAATTTTCATTTTCAACCCCAACTACGGATTCCATTTCTAACTCAAGAGCAAAAAAAGGTAATATTCAAGCTGCCGAAAAGTAATAGTCAATTTCTCGCAGTATTATCTTTTATAAAATTAACCACACTTAGTTTTATTGATCGTATCAAAATTCTGCAGCTTCTTTTGAGGATGAAGCAGTATAATTCAGATGACTACAAAGAATTAAGTGTGACTGAATTTCTAAAAAGAAATAAACAATCGACTGAATCGCAAAATAAATTTTGGAATACAATTTCTATATCTACACTTAATTGTTCGCCTACAGAAGCATCAGCAAAAATATTCATCGACGTTTTAAAGATAGTATTTTTGTCCGAACGACAGAATTCTGTCTTAGTAATTCCCCAATTGGATTTATCCAGTTCCTATATAACCAATAGCCTTGAGTACCTGAATAATAATGGGTGTGAATATTTTCTTGGTGAGGGTTTGTTGAAACTTAACACTTCAGATTCTAAAATAGATTCTATTCTCACAACCAATAATCGCAATTTGAAATTCGATTATTATATTCTTGCAGTCGATTGGCGGGAATGTGAGTCGTTATTGAGGAAGTCTTCAATCGATATTGAAGAATTCGGATTACGTTCAAGTCCAATTTTATCCGTTCATTTATGGACCGATAAAAAGTTTATGGATGAGGAGTTTTATTCATTAGTTGAATCACCAATTCAATGGGTCTTCAGAAAGCAAAATTTCATTTCAATTGTAATTAGTGATCCAGGTGAGTTAATTGAAAAATCCAAAGAGGAAATCCTGAAACTCTGCGATCATGAATTGAAAAAATATTTTAAATCTTATAACAATGTTCGCATAAAAGATTTTCGGATTGTTAAAGAAAAAAATGCGACTTTTATTCCGGATTCAAGATCATTCAATCTCCGACCTTCTCAAAAAACAAATATTGAGAATTTATTTCTGACAGGTGATTGGACAATGACAGGATTGCCTTCAACGATTGAAAGTTCTGTCTATAGCTCATTGGAATGTGCCGAGCTGATCGAACAAAAGGAAAAACTATCTTCCTAATTTCTAAAAGGTATCTCTAAAAACTATTATTTTTTTGGTGTTAGAAATGACATATCTCGGCATGCGGATGGATTCTAAAGATATGTCATTTCTTAATTGGGCTATCCGAAGGATTCCTTTGGAAAAGCCCTTGATATGAGCGGCTTTTCAATAACCCCATCCGTCAGCTGACGGATGGGGTTATAAAAACATACCTGCCACGACAACGCCCGCCACAAAATAGCCCGCCACAAAATAGCTATGAAGGGGCAGGCTATGATTTGGCAGGCTAATCTCGGCGGACTTTAGTCCTCTGCCGAAGGCATGCATTCGCAAATTCAAATTTTTAGAAATGCCCTAAAAGGATATTCAAACTCTAATTCATTTATTTGTATTCACCATATGATCGTATACTATCGTCGATATTTCACTGATAACCTTATCACCCAATTCTTGTTCAGGTAATTCATTAGTCATCACAACAAGAATGTAATTGAATGCATCAAAATAAAATATACCCATTTCACATCTCACGCCGGGGATCCCTCCACCTTTACCGGCAATTTTAAAATCACTATTAATATTTTTCGCGAGTGGCGAACTTTTCGCAACTGCCAATAAATCAATCATCTTTTCACAACTTTCTTTTGAAACTATTTCACCCTTGTAAATTTTTTCGAGTAGAAGCAGCTTATCTCTTGGAGTTGAAATATTATCCAGCCCCTGTTTTCTTGCTTCGAAATCCATCATGACTCTTTGCAGTTTCGTGTTTGTCAATCCATATCTGTGGATTGTATTATTGATTTCATCCATTCCTAACTTATCAATTAAAATATTTGTTGCGGTGTTATCACTTTGCTGAATCATCAGCAGAGCAAGATTGTAATAGCTCAATTTCAAATCTGTATAATCGAAGAACTGGATAATCCCGCTGCCTCCAACCTTCAATTTAATTTCTACTTGATCTGTAAGTTTGAAATCTGATTTCGCAGTCCTCTCAAACAATTCCGCTAGTATTTCAATTTTGATAGCACTTGCAGTCGGAAAACTTACATCCTCGTTTATTAAACACTTAGAGCCACTCTTCAGGTCTAAAAACGCAATTCCAATAGGGAAATTGTGGCTTTTTACCAATGAATCAAGCTTTTTCTCCAATTGGGATTCGTTGCTAATATTACCATTTTGGGCTAAAATTGACGAAGAAAACAGGATAGCCGATATGAATAATAATTTTATACAATTCATATTTAACTCACGCATTTAATTGAAAAGAATTCATTTATTTAGTAAATTATAATCGAAACAATGACATTTCACTTCATAAAATATCAAACCGTTCTATTTAAAACCAACAAAAATTTTGGGAGGAATCATGCCCGAGTTAAAAGAAAAACTTGCTGAGCAAATCCCTGCGATACGCGAGGAGATTAAGTCACTGCTTAAAGAACATGGTAATAAATCGATATCAGAAGTTACCATCGCTCAAGCTTACGGTGGAATGAGAGGTATCAAAGCTTTAGTCTGCGATACATCTGCTGTTCCACCAGAAACAGGATTATTGATTAGAGGAATTCCTGTTGGTCAACTTGCTGACCGTTTACCTGAAGAAGTATTTTATTTACTTCTGACAGGTGAATTGCCTGATGAAGAATCATTGAAGTACCTTCAAGCGGATCTTCGAAAAAGAAGAAAAGTTCCTGATTATGTTTGGAAGGTTCTTAATGCCATGCCAAAAGATTCTCATCCTATGTGTATGCTGAATACAGCAATTCTGGCAATGGAGAAAGAATCCGTTTTCCGGAAACAATACGATAAAGGAATGAGCAAGGATGAATATTGGATTCCAACTCTTGAAGACGCTCTAAATATAGTCGCAAGTGTCCCTATCATTGCAGCAGGCGTATATCGAATGCGATTTGGAAAAGGGAGACGAATACCTTCTAATCCAAAATTGGATATGAGTGCAGACTTCGCACAAATGCACGGTATCAAAGACCCGAATGGTGAGTTCGCAAAATTAATGAGATTATATCTTGTTCTACACAGCGACCACGAAAGCGGAAACGTTAGTGCAGCAACTACACATACAGTTGCTTCAGCTCTATCCGATTTATACTATGCTCTTTCTGCAGGTTTGAATGGATTAGCTGGTCCGTTGCATGGGCTTGCGAATCAAGAATGCTTAAAATTTGTTCTTGATCTTAAAAAGCATTTCAAAGGTGTTCCATCAAATGAAGAGCTGTATAAGTTTTCATGGGATTGGCTGAACACAGGAAAAGTAATTCCAGGTTATGGTCATGCAGTCTTGAGGGTGACCGATCCTCGTTTCGATGCATTCTTGAACTTCGGAAAAACTTATTGCAGTGAAGATCCTGTGTTCCAGATCGTTGAAAAAATATTCGACGTTGTTCCAAAAGTTTTAATGGAACAAGGAAAAGCAAAAGATCCATGGCCGAATGTTGATGCTGGTTCCGGCGCTCTGTTATATTACTATGGAATGAAAGAACTCGATTACTACACGGTGTTATTCAGTGTTTCAAGAGCAATGGGTGTTTGTGCTCAAGCCGTAATTGCTCGAGCAATAGGTTCGCCAATTGTGAGACCGAAATCTGTCACAACTGAGTGGATCAAAAAATTTGTAGCAACCCCTGCGTAATCACACGCTGGAAAGAGGCGATTGAAAAATCGCCTCTTTTTTTATTTAATATTTTATTTACTCAAGTTGACCATTTTTCAATAAGTGCCACCCTTCGACAAGCTCAGGGTGACATCAAATTTCACTTTTTGGTCACCCTCTTAATGAGGTAAAAAGTTTACTTTTGTAACCGTTTCTCCATGGGAGTCCTTCGGACAACGGTTTTTAACTTCCCAAAATGTAAACTGTACACTTGAGTCATTTAGAACATTTCGATTCTTTTTATAAAGAATAAAATCAATTGTATTGAAAATTGTTGACTAAGAATTCATAAGGAATTGGCAAGGAAAAAAGTTAAATATATTTTTGTTACCGGTGGAGTTGTTTCATCCCTTGGAAAAGGAATCACTTCAGCGTCACTTGGATTGCTTTTGAAATCGAGGGGCTTTAGAGTTACAATTCAGAAATTCGATCCGTACATAAATGTTGATCCGGGAACGATGAGTCCCTTTCAGCATGGTGAAGTTTATGTTACGGATGATGGCGCCGAAACTGATCTCGATCTCGGGCACTATGAAAGATTTTTAGATATCAGTACTTCAAAAAATAATAACACTACGACCGGACAGGTTTATTTTGAAGTCATTTCCAAAGAAAGACGTGGAGATTATCTTGGTGCAACAGTGCAAGTTATCCCACACATTACAGATGAGATTAAACGAAGAATGACATTGCTCGGAAATTCAGGAGAATATGATATCGTGATTTCTGAGATTGGAGGAACTGTCGGCGATATTGAAAGTCAACCTTTTCTTGAAGCAATGCGTCAAATAATGCTGCACTACGGAAGAAAAAATTCTTTAAATGTTCATGTTACTCTCGTTCCGTACATCGCTGCTTCCGGGGAAGTTAAAACTAAACCTACACAACACAGCGTTAAGAGTCTGTTAGAACTTGGAGTTCAACCGGATATTTTAGTCTGTCGTTCTGAAAAGAAATTATCTAAGGAGTTAAAATCAAAAATCGCTTTGTTCTGTAATGTTCAAACGAATGAAGTAATTTCCGCATACGACACATCGTCAATTTATGAAGTTCCTTTAGTGCTAGCACGAGAGAAACTTGACGAGATGATACTCACTAAGCTCAATCTCAAAATGAACAAAATAAAACTTGATGATTGGGAAAATCTGGTCGAAAGCATTAAAAAACCAACCGACGAAGTGAATATCGGCATTTGCGGAAAATACATTGATTTGAAAGATGCTTATAAAAGCATAAGTGAAGCATTTATTCACGCTGGAGCTGAAAACAAGCTCCGTGTAAAATTGCATTGGTTAAAAGCTGAAGATTTCGAAACCGAAAATCCTGCACTACTTTTGAAAAACATTCATGGGCTGCTTATACCAGGCGGATTTGGCGAGCGTGGGATCGAGGGAAAAGTTAAGGCGATTCAATTCGTAAGGGAAAATAAAATTCCTTTTTTTGGAATTTGTCTTGGATTACAATGTGCTGTAATTGAATTTGCCCGAAACGTCTGCGGCTTAACAAATGCTAACAGTTCTGAATTCAAAAAAACAAAACAGAACGTAATTGATTTAATGCAAGATCAGCGAAAGATAAAGGAGATGGGAGGAACGATGAGATTAGGTTCGTATCCATGTATAATTTCCAAAAAAACAAAAGCACTTGAAGCGTATGAAACAGAATTCATTTCTGAACGACACCGCCACCGATATGAAGTGAATAATAAATTTAGAAAAGTTCTTCAAGAGAATGGGATGAGATTCAGCGGATTATCACCCGACCAAACGCTTGTTGAAATTATTGAACTTGAAGATCATCCATGGTTTTTGGGCTGCCAATTTCACCCAGAACTTAAATCGCGTGCAACGAATGCGCATCCCTTATTCAGAGAGTTCGTTAAGGCTTCGTTTAATTATAAGGAGCAGATTAACGAATCGAACTGATGCTGCGAATATTTAATCTTACCTTATTCGTTTTAATCTTAATTTCAAGTTCCGCCTTCAGTGCGAACGATGAGTATCAAAAGAAATTAATCGATGGAATTAATCATACATTTAATTTTCAATTCGATAAGGCTGAACAAATTTTTAATGATTTAGTGAAAAGCAATAATTCGGATGCTCGTGCTTATGTTTACATGGCTAATATTTATGTAATTCAGTACTTGAGTGACAAGCGTAAATCTGATTTCAATCGGTTTGAATATTTTTCGGACAGAGCAATTCAAACCGCTGAGAACGCACTTAAGAAAAATACGAATGACAAAAAGGCGCTTTATAGTTTAGCAAGCATCAATGGTTATCGAACTTTGGTCTTTCTTCTCGCAGAAAAATACATCGATGGAGTATGGGCAGCAAAGCAGTGTCTTGATTATACGGATGACTTACTTGAACTCGACCAGAATTATTTCGATGCTTACTTATGGAAGGGAATATTTGATTTCGCCTTATCCCAGATTCCTTCTTCGGCTAAGTATGTTTTAAAAATTGCAGGCATTGAAGGTAATTTTTCTGCAGGAATAAAAGGACTACAGAAAGCTTCGAAAGAGGGAATATTTACAAATACTGAAGCTAAATATTTTCAATCACAGATTTACTCAGCTTATTTGAATGATAATAAAACTGCTGAAGAATTATTACAAGTTTTAGTAGAACAATTTCCTAAAAACATTCTCTTTAAGTATTCATTAGCTTCAGTGAAAATTAAGCTGAGGAAAATCAGAGAAGCTGACGAACTGCTTAATGATGTTCTGCTCAATGCAAATAGTAAATTTAAAAATGTGCTCGATCTCACATATTTCTTAAAAGGAGATTGTGCTTTTTATCAGAATCAATTTAATCAAGCCAAACCATTTTATTTACAATTCATTGAGAATAACTCTGAAGATGATTTTAAGCCAACTGCATGCTACCGTTTAGCACTTTCTCATGAATTGACCAACCAGCGGGAAAACGCAAAAAAATATTATCAATTAGCTCTTGAAAAAAAAGGTGAAACTGAAGACGACCTTTATTCGAAAAGATTAGCCGGTGAATATTTGAAAAATGGAGTCTCTTCGGAAGAAGCTCTGGTTATTTTAGCGAGAAATTATTTCCAAAATGATAAATTCGATTTGATGATAAGTTCCTTTGAGAATTTACTTAAAAATAATTCATCTTCGAATTATACTCAGTTAATGAATTACTATTTGGGAAGAGCAAACTTGGAAATGAACAAGTTTGATGAATCTTATAAGTGTCTCAGTAAAATCGGCAACAATAAAAATCTTAAAGAATCATGGCTGGTTCCATATTCAAAGTACTATCTAGCTCTAATAAATTCCAAAATGAATAGAAAAAATGAATCATTCATGATGTTAGATATTGTAGAAAATTACTCCAACTACGATTTTGAAAAACAGTTAAATACTTGGGTTCAGGCTCTAAAGGAACGTTTAAATGATGGCTCATTCTCAAAGTGATTTAAGCGTTTATTCGAAACTTCATAGCGCAGCAAGCCGCAATGGTTGATGTATGATGGAAAATGGGAAAAATTATTTAAAAATATCTTGACACAAAAAATCCCAAAGGGATCCCTATGGGACAAAAGGTTAACTGACAATACTATAGATTGACAAAATTTCAGTCAATGACTAAATTGTGACGGTTCTTGCAATGAATGACAGTACACTTAGAATTGGTGTTTTCGCTTCCGGGAGAGGATCAAATCTGCAGGCAATTATCAATTCTATTGAAGCAGGTGAGTTAATTTGCAAAATCGAATTTGTATTAAGCAATAATTCAGATTCCGGAGCTTTAGAAATTGCACGCAGATATAACATCCCTGCAATTCACTTGAGTGAGAGAAATTTTCATTCTGACAATTTTGAAAGTAGTTTTTTTCAAGTATTGAGAAAATATAATCCTGATTTAATCATCCTTGCAGGTTATATGAAATTAATACCACAAAATGTTGTGACTGAGTATTGCAATAGGATAATCAATATTCACCCTGCTTTGCTGCCTAACTTTGGAGGAAAAGGAATGTTTGGAATGAACGTTCATAATGCGGTTTTCGAATCAAAAGAAAAATATTCAGGTGTAAGTGTGCACCTCGTGAATGAAGAATATGATAAAGGAAAAGTTCTTTTTCAGGAAAAAGTTGATATCTCCGATTGTAAATCTCCTGAGGAAATTGCTGAAAAAGTTTTGAAACTCGAGCACGTAGTTTATCCTAAGGTCTTGAAAATGATCTATGAGAAAAAGATGAGCCTACTCTAAAAAGTGATTTTTCTAATCTACCTGCCTGTCTACCGCCAGGTAGAGCGGTAGACAGGAAAAATATTGCGAATTTATAAAAAATCGAAAGCTAAAAACAGAGAGAAGGGCTTTTCACATAGTGATTCCTTCGGAATTAGATTCGGCTCAAAGATAAAATTAAATTGAACGATAAATTAAAAATAAAACGTGCCTTGATCAGTCTATCCGAAAAAGAAGGAATAGTCGAGCTTTGTACCGCCTTAAATAAATTTGATGTTGAAATATTTTCATCCGAAGGGACAAAAAAGTTTTTAGAAACCAACGGAGTTCCAACTAAATCAATTTCTGAGATAACGGAACTGCCTGCATTGTTGGGTGGCAGAGTTAAAACACTTCATCCTTTCATTCATGCCGCGATACTTGCGGACAAAAATTCAATTCAGCATACTAAAGAATTACACGAAAGAGATATTCAACCTTTCGATCTTGTTGTTGTTAATTTTTATCCGTTCGAAAAAGTCTTAAAAGAGAATTCAACTAACGAATCCGACATCATAGAAAATATCGATATAGGCGGGCCAACGATGATACGTTCTGCCGCAAAAAATTTTCAGAACATTGCTGTGCTTTCCTCAAAAGAACAATATCCTTCTTTCATTGAAGAATTGAACACATACAATGGTGCAATTTTAAGAGAGACGAGGAAAAAACTCGCTTCATCTGCTTTTCAGAAAATCGTGGAATATGATATCGCAATTTCGAATTATTTCAATGGTGAAGAGGTCCTAAATTTTTCTTCAAAAAAAGTATTGAGCTTGCGGTATGGTGAGAATCCTCATCAGTCAGCGGAATTGTATGGTAATTTCTTCGAAAGCTTTCAACAAATTCATGGCAAAGAACTTTCATATAATAACATACTCGATATAAATGCAGCGGCAGATTTAATTGATGATCTTGATGAAAACAGCTGTGTAATTATGAAACACAATAATCCCTGTGGAGCTGCAACAGGAATTAACTGCTTTGAAGCGTACAGTAAAGCTTTGAATTGTGATCCAATATCTGCATTTGGTGGAATTGTTGTTTTTAATAGTGAAATTGATATTGATACCGCGAAGAAATTGAATGAAATCTTTCTTGAAGTGATTATTCTTCCGACTATCTCTGCCGAAATTCGAGATTTGCTTTCTTCAAAGAAAGATCGAAGAATCATTCTTTACAAGAAAAAGCAAAATAATTCTAAAAAGGAATATCGATCGGTCCGAGGTGGTACGCTTATTCAATCAAGGAATGAATTATTATATGATAGAACTAATCTGAAAATTGTTACTGAAAAAAATCCATCGGAAGAGGAGATGGATGATTTGCTATTTGCTTGGAGAATCGTAAAACATGTCAAGTCAAATGCAATCGTTTATGTAAAAAATAAATCGACGATCGGAATTGGTGCGGGGCAAATGTCACGCGTCGATTCAGCAAAAATCGCGAAGATGAAGGCAAATCAATTTAAACATGACACAAAAAATTGTGTCGTCGCTTCCGACGCATTCTTTCCTTTTGCTGATGGTCTCGAAGAAGCAATTTCGGTTGGAGCGACAGGAGTGATTCAACCTGGTGGATCGGTACGTGATCAAGAAGTTATCGATGCGGCAAACAAAAATAATATTTCAATGGTTTTTACTAACATTCGTCATTTCAAACATTAGGATTTTATAATGGGATTATTAAATATACTATCATCTGATATTGCTATAGATCTTGGGACTGCTAATACTCTTATTTTCGTTCGTGGGAAGGGAATAGTCCTCAATGAACCATCAATTGTTGCTTTTGACCGCAACACAAAAAAAATAATTGCAGTAGGGAACAAAGCAAAAGAAATTCAAGGACGTGAACATAGAGACATTCGTGTTACAAGACCAATGCGTGACGGTGTGATTGCAGATTTTGAGATTGCTGAAGGAATGCTTCGTGCATTCATAAAAATGATTCGTGGTGGTTTATTCCCGAGTCGCAGAATTATTATCGCGGTTCCTTTAGGAATTACAGAAGTAGAAAAGCGAGCTGTTAGGGATTCAGCAGAACATGCAGGTGCAAAAGAAGTTCATTTGATTGCTGAGCCAATGGCGTCAGCAATAGGAATTGGTTGCGATGTTGAATCGCCCGTTGGAAATATGGTAATCGATATTGGCGGCGGTACAACAGAAATTGCAGTAATAGCTTTATCAGGCATTGTGAATGATGAATCAATCCGCGTCGCCGGTGATGAAATGGATAATGCGATTCAGCAATTCTTCAAGAAGAATTATAATATTCTCATTGGTGAAAGAACTGCCGAGATGATCAAATGTCAGGTTGGTTCTGCTGCACCGATGAAAGAGGAAGTTACTATTCAGGTCAAAGGAAGAGATTTAATTCAAGGTATTCCAACCGTTTGCGAAGTAAGTTCCGAAGAGATCAGAGAAGCTCTAAGCGAACCGGTAAACCAGATAATTGAAGCAATTCGCCAATCTCTCGAAAGAACACCTCCTGAATTGAGCGCCGACATTTTGGATAGGGGAATAATGTTGACCGGTGGCGGAGCTTTACTAAAGGGAATAGATGAACGCATTCGTTTGGAAACAAATTTACCGGTTCATGTTGTTGAAGACCCATTATCAGCAGTTGTTCGAGGTGTTGGCAAAGTATTAGAGGACATGGATCGTTATGAAAAAGTACTAATCCGAAGCAGAAGATATTAAAAATGATCCAATGGTTAATAAGATTTGTTAATGATTACCGGCCGTATATAATACTATCTCTTCTTATTACTGCTTCACTCCTACTAATTACATTCAACAAAACAAGTCAGTTGGTTTTTGTAAGGCAAGTTTCAATCGGATTTTATGGAATTGTGAAAAACATAATTTTACCGATTGAAGAAGTTGCAACTTTAAAAAAAGATGTTGAAGATTTACAAGAGATAAATGTTAACTTAATTTCCGAACTGCACTCCATGCGATCTTCTAATGAAGAAGTAATTGAACTGAGGAGATTATTACAATTCCGAGATAAAAATAGGCAGGATTTTATCGCGGCGAGAGTCCTCTCAAAAGTTAGTACGTCGACTAAGAATCGTTTCTTCATCGACGTTGGCAAAAATTCTGGAGTTATAATTTATTCGCCAGTATTGACTGATGCCGGAGTTGTAGGGCTTATTGATCTCGTTTCGGATGATGAGTCAGTTGTCCAGACAATAAACAATTTGGAATTTAATATCAGTGTTCGAAACGCAAGGTCTAAGACTCTCGGTATTCTAAAATGGGATGGAAAAAGATTTGCTATAACTAACATTTCTAAATCGGGGGACGTCAAGGAGGGAGATATATTCAATACGTCAGAATTCAGTACGATATTCCCGGGCGATATTCCCATTGCGAGAGTAAAAAGCATTTATCACGAGGGGGGAGGAAGTTTTTTTGATATCGAAGCCGAACCGACCGTTGATATTAATAATATTCGAAATGTTCTTATTCCATCAAATCCACAGCTGTTGAAAAAAAAGAAGTTAAATTTTTTAATTGAGTCAGAGTGATTAAAGTTTATTTAAGATGGTCTGTGATCTTCATTTTTCTGATTGTGCTGCAGACTACTATTTTAGATTATTTTGTGATTTTTGGATATAAACCTGACTTATTATTAATCGCTTTGGTTTTCCTCACTCTAACTTATGGACAGATCACGGGTATAATCGTTGCTTTCGTTTCTGGATTTATTTTGGATTTGTTAAGCGGAGGTGTTGTCGGTTCTTCTTCATTATCCAAAGTAATTGCTGCTTTCATCTGCGGATATTTCTATAATGAAAATAGGATTGACATTGTCTTAAGGAATTATACATTTATATTGATCGTACTCCTTATATCATTCATTGATAATATCGTACACTCGTTAATTGTATTTTCGATTGACATTCCAACAATGATGAGAATTATTTTTGCATATGGTATATATCCGGCGTTATACACAGCGATTGTAAGCAGTGTGATTTTGATGCGACCAGGTAAGAAAGTTTTTAAAACATGACTTTTATAGATATTAATTCCGAAATAAGATTAAAGATTATCACGGTTATTATAGTTACAATCTTTTTCTTCCTTGGATTTCGATTGTATCAGCTTCAAGTAGTTGATAGTGAAAAATATACTACAGCTTCTGAAAAGAATGCAATTAAAGAAAAAATTATCAATCCATTCCGCGGAGTGTTTTATGATAGAAATTGGAACCTCCTTGCAGATAACCAACCTTCCTATACTCTTCGAATTACACCAAAGGAATTCGATAAAAGTCTGATTCCATTACTTGAAAATTATTTTAAGTTCACTCCCGGTTATATTCATTCAGTTCTTAAAGCAAATAAAACGTATTCACCATTTATTCCAATAAAAATATTACGGGGTTTGAATTTCAAACAGATAAGCTGGCTGGAAGAAAATCAAAATCAATTGAAGGGTGTTGATTATTCGATCGACATGGAGAGGGTTTATCCATTTGGAATATCTGCTTCCCATCTTTTTGGATACTGTAAAGAAATACCGGACAAACAATTAAAGGAGAATCTTGAATTCTATCTTCCCGGCGATTTCGTCGGGCATAGTGGATTGGAAAGATATTACGAGGAGTACTTAAGAGGAGTTAAGGGGAAAAAATTAGTTTTTGTTGATGCTCATGGTAGAGAAATAAGTCGGGTAAATGAAGGCAACAATGATAAAGCATCTCTTCAAGGTTATAATTTTCAACTTTCATTAGATGGAAATCTTCAGCAGAAAGCTGAAGAATTGATGTTAGATAAGCAAGGTTCAATCGTTATTCTCGACCCAAGGAATGGTGAAATATTAGCTTTATTAAGTAAACCGGATTTTGATCTTAAATACTTTTCGAGTGTAACTCCTGCTCATATTTGGAGAAAAATAAATAATGATAAATCGAAACCATTATTCAATAGAGCAACAAGTTCAATTTATCCTCCGGGTTCATGTTATAAAATGCTTTCAGCAATTGGGGCGCTGCAGGATAAAGTGATCACTCCGACTTATACTTATAATTGCGGAGGCGGTTTTTCCTACGGTGATCATTTTTATAAATGCATGGGGACGCATGGAGCTGTGAACGTACGAACCGCAATCGAAAAATCTTGTAATACCTTTTTCTTCAGTCTTATTCTAAAAATGGGATTTGAAAGATGGACCAAGTATAGTGATATGTTTGGTTTCGGGAAGAGGACGAATATCGATATACTTGAAGAGAATAAAGGAATACTCCCTTCGGTTGAATACTATAATAGAATTTATGGAATTAAAAAGTGGACGCCGGGTTATATTGTTAGTCTTGGAGTCGGACAGGGGGAGCTAGGCGTCACGCCCTTACAAATGGCTATGTACATTTCTGCAATTGCAAACGGCGGGACTTTGTACCGGCCACATGCAGCTCGAAAACTTTTTAATCCTGCCGCTCAAGAGAAAGAAATAACAATTAAAGTTGATGGGAAAAAACTCCCAATTGATAAAGATGTAATGGATTTAGTTCGTGAAGGGACGTTTTTGGTTGTTAATGGAGCCGGAACAGCAGGAATGATGCGGATCGAGGGGATTCACGTAGCGGGTAAAACTGGTACAGCACAAAATCCTCATGGGAAAGACCATTCATGGTTTGTTGGCTATGCACCTTATGAGAATCCGACCATAGCAATCGCAGTCATTGTTGAAAATGCCGGATTTGGCGGTGCGGTTGCAGCACCAATTGCGAAACAACTGATCGAATTTTATTTAAAGAAAGATAAATTTGATGAGGTTCTTCTCACGTCAAATAAAATTGAAGAGTGAAAATAAAGTTGTAACTCCAATCTCCGATAAGCTCGATCTTACACTTCTCATCGCTGCTTTCGGGTTAATCTTGATTGGGATACTCTCAATTTACAGTGCGACAATTAACGTACACATTGATCAACTCAATTATGAAAAACAATTGATCTGGGCAATTGTAAGTGTTTTTGTATTCGTGACAGTCTATTTTATACCACTCAAATATTTTAATCTGTTGGCTTTCCCATCTTACGTTCTCTCAATTATTTTTCTGGTAGCAGTACTAATAATAGGTAAAAAGATTTCTGGTTCACAAAGTTGGATCTCCTTTGGTTTATTTGACTTTCAGCCATCTGAGCTTGCAAAGATAGCAGTGGTGCTTGCCCTTTCTGATTTTATTTCAAGAAAAAATGTCAACATAAATTCGCCTAAGCATTTTATTATAGCTGTTTTGATGGTTCTTCTCCCATTTGCATTGATTTTAAAACAACCTGATTTGGGCACGGCTTTGGTTTTTGTGTCAATTATTTTTGCTGGATTATTCTGGCAAGGACTTTCTGCATTTGCGATGTTTGTTATTATCAGTCCGATTATTGTCGGGATATCATCCATTATCAGCATCATCCCTGCTTTGACACTTTTGTTGTTAGTAATCGCAGCGTTATATTTTTTTAAACGGGATTTCTTCATTTCTACCGGAGTGTTCATTTTAAATCTAAGTGCGATTTTCTTCGTCGATTATGCTTTGCGGATTCTTTCGCCGCATCAAATTAAAAGAATTCAGACATTTTTGGACCCTGTGAGCGATCCGCTTGGAAGCGGTTACAATGCAATTCAGGCGAAAGTTGCAGTGGGTTCAGGTGGATTATTCGGAAAAGGATTCCTCGAAGGGAGCCAGACTCAGCTGAAGTTCATTCCGGAGCAATGGACAGATTTTATATTTTGTGTTATAGGTGAAGAGTTCGGTTTCATCGGTTCGATATTTACTTTGAGTCTTTTTTTGATTCTTATCTTTCGGATGATCAGAATTGCAAAGTTGAGCAAATCAGATTTTAGGAGTAATGTGATAATGATGATCGTTGCGATATTTATGACACATATTTTTATTAACGTTGGAATGTCAATTGGATTAGTTCCGGTGATTGGTATTCCTCTTCCATTAGTGAGTTACGGAGGAAGTGCCTTACTGACAAATGTGCTTATGATTGCAATAGTTATGAATTTTTATAAAAATAGGACAAGTTATTCTTGAATTATTTTAATTGTTTTTTTTATATTGCAACAACTTAAACATAAATGAAAAAATACTTCAAAAGTCTTTAATACTTAATACGCAACGTAAGACTTTTGAAGTTTCATGAAAAATCGATGATATTATAATCGTTGTGAGGTAATAAATGAAAAAAATCTTCACAGGTTTTTTGTTAATTCTTTCCATTTTAGTACAGCACAGTTTTGCCGGTAACACCGGAAAAGTCGCTGGCAAGGTAACTGATTCCGACACCAAGGAACCTATTCCTTTCGCCAATGTGATTATTGATGGAACTGCTCTCGGTGCTGCAGCTAATCTTTCAGGGGAATTTGTGATATTAAACGTACCGCCTGGAGTGTACACTGTTACGGCTTCAGTTGTAGGTTATACTAAAAAATCATTTCGTGATGTGAGAGTTAACGTCGATTTCACAACACGATTGGAATTTACACTTTCGCAAGGTTCGGTCGATCTCCCACCGGTCATTGTTCAGGGGGAAAGAAATCCACTCATTCGACAGGATTTGACTAATCCGGTCGCTTCCATTACAAATGAAACAATCGATGAACTTCCTATTGATCAAATTAGTGATGTCATAAGACTACAAGCCGGAATTGTCGTCGGAAATGATGGCGATATCCATATCCGTGGTGGCTATGGGAATGAAATTGCTTATAATTTAAATGGTGTCACAATGAATGATCCTTATGGGTATGATAGAGAGGGCAGGAAAAGAAACAAAATCGGAATCGCTACCAATGCTGTACAAGAAGTTTCAGTGTCAAGTGGTACATTCAGTGCTGAATATGGTGATGCTTTGAGTGGTGTTGTGAATTATGTCACCAAAGAAGGACTACAACGATATACAGCAAGTGTTAAATCTTACAGCGGCGATTATCTTTCTTCTCGTAAAGAACTTTTTACTAATATCGATGAGGTAGATCCCTTTAATCGTTCAAGAACAGAAGTTACACTTGGTGGACCTTTTCCATTTCTACCCAATAATTTCTCATTCTTTCTTTCGTCAGTTTACGAGAATTTTAAAGGTTCCCTTTATGGTGTCAGATCATACAATCCCACAGATTCATATATTGAAAGGAATAATTTCCGATCAGCCGATTCCAGGTATGGAGCTTCAACACTCAGTTATTTCTTCAATCCATATTCAAAAGATTCTTTAGGTTTGCCAACGGGGGATGGTGCGATTGTTCCAATGAACTGGTCGAAATCATTCAATATTCAGAGCAATTTAGTCTATAAGCCATTAGCCACTTTGAAATTCAGATATGAGTTAGTTCTCGACAATGGAAAATCACAAGATTATGAACGTGCATATAAATTCAATCCCGATGGCAGAGCAACGAATTACAGCAGCGGATATATAAATTCATTTGGTGTAACCCATACCGTCTCTAACAATATCTTCTATAATTTGAGAGCTTCGTTCGGTGTGAATGAATATAAATCATACCTTTATGAGAATCCGCTCGACCCGCGGTATCTTCCTTCGATTTATGCTCGCGGAATTGGAAATACCGGTTTTCTTGCCGGCGGAACCGACCGAAGCAGATTCGATAGGAAAACTGAAACGATGGGATTGAAAGGTGATCTTGTTGCTCAACTCTTCGGTATTCACGAGGTGAAATTTGGATTCGAGATTCGCAAACATAAACTTAATGTAGAGAGCTATTCAACACAGGTCGGTTACATTAATTCATTTGGAGATTTTACTACATTTAATCCGACAGATCTTTTATATGATTCACTTAAAATTGTGCAGCAAATTCCTATTGACACTTCTCTCTATACGTATTATGAAAGAGAACCTTTTCAAGCTGCAGTTTATTTGCTAGATAAAATTGAACTCGCATCTTCGATGATATTAAATGTCGGGTTGCGATATGAGTATTTTGATCCCGCAGCTCAATATAATCCATATGCCAGCAGGGACTTGAGTGATTTAAAGGCTGGAGCCATAATACCCGGTATTGCTGATGCTCTGCCAAAGCACCGATTGAGTCCGCGATTCAGCGTCTCGTATCCAATTACAGATGCCGGTGTGATCAGATTTTCATACGGTCACTTTTATCAAGTACCTTCATTAGCAAGCTTGTACGCAAATCCAAATTTCTATGTTGCTAATTTTGGCGAGAATCCTACTTTCGGTAATCCGAATGTTGAACCGCAGAAAAGTGTTCAGTATGAGCTTGGACTTCAGCAGTTACTCATGGAAGATTTAGCATTGAACGTTACCGGATTCTATAAGGATGTCAGTAATTATATTTATACTCAACAGATATTTACTTCGGAAGGCAGAGGATTTTATCTTTTAACGAATTTAGCTTATTCAAACAGTAAAGGAATTACCGTCTCATTATTAAAAAGAAGATCACCTGCAGATCTTTTTTCGGCGACACTTGATTATACATTCTCTCTCGCCGAAGGAAATAGGACGTACCCGGCAGATGAGCTATTCTTCAGCGAGCAATCTGGAAAACAATCTGAAACATATCTTGTACCATTTAGTTTCGATAGAAGCCACGTGATCAATACCACAGTTGCATTCTCGAAGCCGAATGATTGGACTGCATCTTTAATAGGCTATATGCA
>JAHJVF010000081.1 GCA_018828505.1 Bacteroidota bacterium
AATGCCCGCCACAAAATAGCTATGAAGGGGCAGGCTATGATATGGCAGGAAAAACTAACAAAAAACGCAACGTTTGATTATTGGTTTTTGAATTTAGTATTTCTAATTTGTTTAGGATTTCGGATTTTGGTATTAGTTTTTCCAATATGCGTAACTTCTGTTAAAGTATCATTAGAAAGTTAAGTTCAAGTCAAACTTACCGGATCGATATCGATCAATAGTTTTACATTCGTCGTTCTGAACTTTTTCAAGAATTCTACCTCTGCAGATTTCAGAACTTTGTGAAGATAATTTCCAGCAGGGTCCACCCTTCTTTTGCTTTTAAGAATAATGTGATAACGATAACGATTGTTTAATTTAGCAATTGCAGCTGGTGTCGGCCCCAAAACAGTTACAATATTTTTATCGTATTTAAGAAGTCTAAAAAAGTCGATTGCATTTTTTCTTACCTGATTTAAATTCATCCCTTTGAATTCTATCAAAGCTATTTTATGAAAGGGTGGATACGATGCGGATTGCCGCTCTTCGAGTTCTTGCATATAAAATCCAGTGAAATCATGCTTTTGTACAAATTGTAATACATAATTATCCGGTTTTAGAGTTTGTATCACCACTTCACCTTTTAGTTTGCTGCGTCCCGATCTACCGGCAACTTGTGTTAAGAGTTGAAACGTTCTTTCGGCTGAACGGAAATCGGGAAACATTAAACTTGCTTCAGCAGATATTACCCCAACCATAGTTACATTGGGAAAATCCAAACCCTTTGCTACCATTTGAGTGCCGAGCAGAACGTCATAATTTCCCTGAGCAAATTCTGAGAGAATTCTACTGAACGCCCCTTTTTGAGACGTTGTATCAAAATCCATTCTGGCGATGCGTAAGTTTGGAATTAATTGATCGAGCTCATCTTCAACTCGCTGCGTTCCAACACCTTTGTATTTTATTTCCAGACTTCCGCAGGTTGGACAAGCTTCAATTTCACTCTTTGAAAATCCGCAATAATGGCAAATGTATTCTTTCTTAAAAAAATGATATGTCAGTGTAACTGAACAGTTCTTGCAGGTTTCAGTATAACCGCAATCGGGACAAATAATATATGTTGCAAAGCCTCTGCGGTTCTGGAGTAAAATTACTTTTTCTTTTTTTTCGGTTTTTTCTTTTATCCTGTCAATTAATGTTTGCGAAAATGCACCGTGAAGTTTGTCTTCTTTTTTTTCTTCTATAATATTGACGAAAGAAATTGTAGGAAGGATCGCATCGTCGATCCGTTTTTTTAATTCGATCAGCGTGTACTTATTTTGCTGGGCATTGAAATAACTTTCCATTGAAGGGGTCGCCGAACCGAGAACTACCACAGCATCCTCGATCGTTGCTCGAACTACGGCAGCATCTCTTGCATTATAGTAGGGGATAGTGTCATTTTGTTTGTAGGAATGGTCGTGTTCTTCATCGACAACGATAATGCCGACATTTTTTAATGGAGCAAATACCGCAGAGCGTGGTCCAACTACGATCTTATATTCCTGATTAATAATCGCCCGCCATTCATCGTATCTTTCGCCCAAAGATAATCGGCTGTGAAGCACACCGACCTGTTCACCAAAGTAATTTTTAATCCGTCGTATGACTTGAGGGGTAAGCGAAATTTCCGGAACTAAATAAATTGCGGTTTTACCTTTCTTCAGGACTTCATTGATTAGCTCGAGATATACTTGCGTCTTTCCGCTCGCCGTTACTCCATGCAATAAAAACGTTTTAAAAAGATTATTTTGGATCGTCTCATTGATGATTGAAAATGCATTTTGCTGCTCTTCCGTTAAGATGAGATTCTTTTTCTCTTCTTCATAAGCTTCGATGTATTCGCGTTTTACTTCCATCGGTTTGATGTCGATGAGTTTCTTTTTAGCGAGTGCTTTGAGTATTTGTCCGGACGCGTTTGTCTTTTCTATCAGCTCCTTTTGAAACATCGATTTTTCTTTTGCTGTGAAAAGAGTCACCAGTACATCAACTTGCTTCGGAGCTCGCCTCTCAATTGTGGCAAGAGTTGAAGAAAAATCTTCGACAGACATTTTCTTTAGTTCGATCAAATTTTCTGTTTTAACGGCAACTTTAGGTTTTTGCTTTTCAACAAAGAATGTACACAATCCTTTTTCTTCCACCTTGTTGAGATTGTAATTTAAATTCTTTCCGCCGGCAGCTTTATATTTCTTCTTGAGATTACTTATTGAAAATTCATTCCCGCCTGCCTCTTCGTTATCGATGTAGCGGGCTGAAAGGAGTTTTAAAAGCTTTGAATAATTAGAATCTTTGCCTTCAAGTTTCTCTAACTCTTCCACAATAGGTTCGATATCAACGACGATTGACTTTTTGCTCTCAACATCCGAACCATATGGGACAGCAGCTTTGAGTACTTCACCAAGCGAGGCGAAATAATAATCAGCAACCCATTTAGAAAACTTAAAAAGCTTTTCATCAAAAATTGGTTTTGAGTCAATAATATCCTCAATCGATTTCAGCTCTTTAATATCAATATCAATTTTATCGGTGATATTAATGATGAAACCCGTTAGAATTCTTTTTCCAAACGGTGCGACAGCACGTACTCCGGCTTTAGCAAGATCAACCAATTCATCGGGAATTTTATAATGAAATGATTTTTCGAAGGGGAGAGGAAAGACTATTTCAGCAAACTTTGGTTTCACATTGTAAAAATAGAAAATTAGAAGTTAAAATGTGGTTGTCCAGGAAGTAATTTTTACCGTCATTCTTGCCTGCGGCAAGCAGGCTGAGGAGTCCGTCTCCGTTAGCCAACGGATGACGGACGACGAAGAATCTTAATTTATTTGAGAAAAAAACTCTTCCCCCGATTTTCATCTGGGTCAGAGTGACAAACCCGCCTGCCTAACGAGATTTAGTTCGGCGGGCAGGTTCTTACTTTTTGGTCACCTCATCTAAACTTTATTCAGTTTCACTGTTTAAGAAGAACGCTTCTTTGTGTCTTTCTGCCGATGCAAAGTCTTTAAATTTTATTATTCCCCTAAAGGATCTTTTTTTACTCACTGAAAGCAGCTTTTCAAATAGATTGAAAAAATTTCGAACTTGATCGTAATACTTTTTATCCGGGGAAGGTGTAATATTATCTAAGGCGGCGTCTTCAAACGTCTTATACTTTTTTATTGGCATTTCTTTCTTCAATTATTTTTTTGAGAAAGATCAGATCATGCTTATCTATTTCTCTGTAAGTTTTTTCTTTTAGCTTATATAGAGTTTCTGGTGTCGCTACCCTCACATTTAAATTATCAAGAGTAATCAATTCATATTCTATGTCTTCAAACTTAAATTCTTCACCGATATTGACTAATATATCAATGGAGAACCCCAACTCTGTCCCGAACCTAATTACCGGATACTTTGATAATTCTTCTGAGGTAATTTCATTTATTGAATCATCATTAAAATTTTCGAACAAGGATTTTCTAAGAAGTTCAATATTTTCCGATTCGTTTCGAATAAATAGATCAATGTCTTGTGTCGCTCTGAATATACCTTGCAGAATCAGAGCAAAGCCGCCTATAAGAACATAATCAACTTTGTTTTTTTCTAGAGAATTTAATATTGATATAAATTTATCGAAGGTTTCCATTTTCGTTCTGTGCTTGATTAAAATATACGGAACTTCATTGTTATTATCTATGCAAGCAATATGAATTCGTTCAGCCCGCCTGCCTCATCAGTCTGAGTTCGGCGGGCAGGCCTGCCTGCCGAAGTCCACAGCGGCGAACGGGGGGCAGGCAGATTTCGCAGATAAACGCAGAGAAAAAATCAGCGGTGATCAGTCCGCCTGAGCAGGCTGTTACAGAATGTCATTTTGAAGGAGTCCGTCGGCTGACGAACGACTGAAAAATCTCATTTTCATTCTATTTTAATGTAATTCACTTCGTTCGGTATGAAGAATTTGGCATCTTGCAACAGCCTGCTGAGGCGGACGGGAGAAATAAATCTTGCCTGCTGAACGAATATGAGGCTTTAAGGTTCATTCGGCAAGCAGGCATGTCTAACGGACAACCTGCCCGCCGAACTTGTAGCTTTGAGGCAGGCGGGCTTGATTTGTTTTCACACTATTAGCGGTAGAACCAGAATTATAAAATTTTGTTTTAATTCAGAGTAAAAAGTTTTAACCGTCTGAGAATCGAATTTTAGTTTTGAAGCAACTGCAAAAAATTCCGATATATTCTTCGACGTCGTATAATTTGTATTGTTATCGTCCTCTAAAATATTATTTGCTTGTCGAAAATACTTGGAGTGATTATCTAATGCATAAATCATAACATTAGTATCAATCAGTATTTTATTCATAAGCCAGGTCTCTTATGTTCTTGTCATCCAACTTACCACCAAGATTTAAGGAACCAAGAGTTGACCATTTTCTTTTTGGTTTAGTCTCATGAACAATCTCTTTTATCGTAATTTCAACTTCTTTGCCAATGAGATTTTCACTGTTTTCCAACTTTATCACGTTGGACTTAAGCTTTGTTTTAAATTTTATTATTTCCATTTAATCACTTCTCTTTATTACGTGATAAATTAATCAAATATTATTTGAGTTGCTATGAGGTAATAACGGGAGTTCACCCAAAGTTTCATACGGTTCTCTCGATACGTCCCGACCCGCCTGCCTCATAGCTATTAACATGGCGAGCAGGTTTCAAGTCGTTGAATGCTTCTTAATCGGGATTACGCCTGCCCGCCGAACTTAGCCTATCCGCTTAACTAAGACCAACGAGGCAGGCTGGACTGAAGAGGCAGGGGGGCTGCCCGCCGAACCCATAATGAAGAGGCAGGCGGGCGAGAACCTCAATGTTAAGTACGGAAAGATTTTGAGACAGGCATTTGAGAGCCGTACAGAAAGTGATTATAGAATTTTTACGGAATTCACGAGGGAAGAATTATCTTCAATGCTTGCTGATGCTAAGGATTTTATTGCTAAGATGAAAGAGATGTTAAAGTAGATTTAAAATTTTGAGTGTTGACTTTTCACAATCAATTACCATTTAACTCACAGCGCTTTCCAGTAAAATCAATTTCGCATTTTCAACATCAAGCATTGCACGAACACCAATTGGCAAAGTAAATTTATCTTTGATGTGTCCAAAAGATAAACCATAAATAACAGGAATATCCAAATAGCTCAATCGGTCTATCAGGACCTCACGCAAGTTGAACGATGTGGCAAAACTTGGATTGACCCTTTTCTGCTCGCAATTAGAAAAAACTCCTATTGCTATTCCGGCACAATCTTTCAACTTACCTGAATTGATAAGTTGAGTAAGCATTCGATCAATTCTGTAAGGTTCTTCTCCGACTTCTTCAAGAAAGAGTATTTTATCTTTTAAATCGAAGTCAAACTCAGTTCCCAAATGCGTCATCATCAATGACAAATTCCCGCCAATCAGTTCTCCCTCAACTTTTCCTGGAATGATCTTTAATATTTCTGGGATAGAGTTAAAATCATCCTTATTCGCCGGAAGTTCATGCGATGAAGACATTTCGACTATTTCTTTTCCATCTATAAGAATCTCATTAAAATACTTGAGAGAGAATTCATTAAAAGTTGAAATACCTACCGGACCATGAAACGTTACGATTCGAGATTTCAAATAGATTGTAAGGAGAAGAGAAGTAATATCGCTGTAACCAATAATAATTTTAGGATTCTGCCTGATAAGTTTATAATCGAGATAGGGAAGTATTCTTGGAGTGCCATATCCACCCCGAGCGCAAAGAATTGCGTCGATATCTTTTCGAGAAAACATTTCGTGAATGTCGCTTACACGATCATTGTCTGTCCCGCCAAGGTAACCGAATTTATTTAAAACATTTTTTGCCGGAACAGCTTCCATCCACATTGAATTGAGGAGTAATATGATTTCGTCAAGTTCTTGTTGGGTGATAAAACTTGCCGGGGCAATTATTCCGATGCGACTTTTTGGCTTTAGTCTTTTCGGTTTGATTAGCGGCAGCGTTTTATCAATTGATTGGTCGGCAATTGCATTTCTAAATGATATTGGGATTAAAGAAGACCCCGCAGCAGTTAAAGAGAGATGCTTGAGGAATCTTCTTCGATCTGATTTCATTTGGAAGATTTCTTCATTACTTCTGTTAATTCCTTATCGAACTCATCGAAATCTCTCATTCCAAGAATATATTTCTGCTGATTACCATTCTTATCATAAATGAATGTTGCCGGAATGGCGCCGTTCCATTTTTTGTTGATGAAGTTTATCAAATCTTCAACATCGTCAAAGTCATTTACGTAAATTTTAAAATTCGCTTTATTCTTTTTTAAGAAAGGAATTATCTTCGAATCAATTTCATCGGTATAGTCAACGCTCAAGCCAATGATATCAACTTTTAAATTTTTATATTTATCTGCCAGCTTAACAAGGTCCGGAAACTCTTCCTTACAGGGAGCGCACCATGTCGCCCAAACATTTAAGAATAAAACCTTACCATTTCGATTCTTAATCAATTTTTCGAGTGTGGTTTGATTAATCTTCTCAACTTTATTATCTGAATTAGATGTTGCTTCGTTGAATGAAGCAAATCCAAAACTAACTATTGAAATAAGTACCGTTATAAGAATTAATTTTATGTTTTTCATTTTGAAATCCTTTTGATTGTACAACCGAAAGCTTTTGTCTTTTTTACTTCGACTTCTTTTTCGGTGAGAATATTGTCGAGTGCATTTCTAAGGTCATTGGCTTTAATTTCATTTGTACGACGTGAATCGTCAATCCTACCATGGTAAAGAACTTCGAATTCAGAATTCAGTACATAAATCTCAGGTGTTACGGTTGCTTTCAGTTTATCGGCAATGATGTTGTTATTATCTTTGAGAACCAAAAACTCAAATTTATTTTTCTTATTATGTTCACGAATTTCATCAATAGATTCTTGCTTATTTGAATTGATCCCGATAAATGTAATTCCTTTGTCACCATAATCTTTTGAAAGTTTGACCATACGTTCGTTATAATCATTAGAAACCGGACATTGAGTTGCAATGAGCATAAGCACAATTGCTTTTGAATTCTTGTAATCATCAAGCGAGTACAATTTTCCATCAACCTCGGGGAGGGTAAAGTTTTCAACTTTTGATACATCATCAGATGATGTCTTGTCTTTCTTTTCATCACCAATTGCACAGTTAGTCAATTGAAATGCAAAGACAATTGTTAATAGATATTTTAACATCGTTACTCCTTTTCTGCTTTTTGTATGCTCACTTAAACACACGTGAAAATTATAAAGTTTCGTTCTGAGAAAGTTATTTAAATAATTCTTCAATAATCTTTTCGTTTTTCACCAGGTCATCATAACTTTCACGTTCTTTTGCTAGGTAGAATTTATCATCATCAACAATTATTTCCGGTACGCGTCTTCTGGAATTGTAATTTGACGACATCACAAAACCATAAGCACCGCTTGTCATTATTGCGATATGTTCTTCACGATTCATTTTTTGAAGCGGGCGATCTAATGCGAGAAAATCTCCGGTCTCGCAAACAGGTCCAACGACATCGTATTTAACTAAATCCCTATTGACTTGTATCATAGGCAAAATATGATGATATGCTTGGTAAAGAGCAGGCCTCAGCAGATCATTCACCGCCGCATCAATTATCAAAAAGTTTTTATTTCTATGCTCTTTAGTAAATAGAATTTTTGAAACTAATGCACCGGAATCGGCAGTCAAATATCTTCCAGGTTCAATAAATATTTTACAATTGGTCTCTTTAAGAAGCGGAATAGTTGCATCTGCAAAATCTTTAGCCGAAGGGGCGAGATCAGAATTGTACTGAACTCCAAGCCCGCCGCCAATATCGAAGTGAGTTAAATGAATACCGGATTCTCTAAGTTTTTGTATCATTCGATTGATGATTTTGATCGCATCTTGATAGACTGAAAGCTTGGTGATCTGTGAACCGAGATGCATATCAATTCCGACAACCACAATGTTGGAAAGTTTGGATGCAAATTGAAATGCCTCAAATGCAGCACCTTCATCAATACCGAATTTACTTTCATAAAGTCCGGTAGTGATGTACGGATGAGTTCTCGGATCAACATTAGGATTAACACGAATTGCAATTCGAGCCTTCTTATTCTCAGAAGCTGCGAGCTTATTCATCAATTCGATTTCTTGTATGGATTCCGCTTTGAAAAGAAAAATATCATTCCTTAATCCAAGCAAGATTTCATCTTCGGTTTTGCCGACGCCTGTAAAAAGTAATTTTTTTGGATCAGCCCCGATCTTTAATGCACGATAAAGTTCACCGCCAGAATTTACATCCAATCCAGCTCCTAAGCTGTAAAAAAGTTTCATCACGTTCAGGTTCGAATTTGATTTTACAGCGAAGAATATTTGGTGATCTAATTCATTAAATGAAGCCTTGAATTCGTGAAATCGATCAACCAAGGATTTTTTACTGTAAACATAAAATGGCGTTCCAACAACGGAAGCAATAGAATTTAAACTTACTTTTTCACAAAATAACTCATTATTTTTATATGAATAATTTTCAAACTGCATTTATAAACTCAAATTTTGAAAAACAAAATAATAAAATTAAGGGAAGTATTATCATGAAAACTAATTTAACATTTTTGTCTTATCTACTGATTATAGGATTCCAATTGTTCTCGTGCAGCAGTAAAATATCCACAGCTGAAGAAACGATGATCTCAGAACTTCTTGAATATCTTCAAAATAAAAACTTTACCATCAGTGAAGTAATGGATTATCCGATTTTAGCAATTAAAAATTGCCACGAAGGAAAGATGGTCAAAATTAATAAGGAGACGGTCGTAATTCTGAATTTTGAATCAGTTAAGGATGCTGCAAAGTATGCTTTGACTTACGCCGGAACTGAGAAAAGCTACAAAACATATTCAGTTGGAAAGTTCGTAATTCGCAGCGAAAACTCTTTCGATGTCGGTAAGGCAATGAAAGAAGCACTTGCTACGTTTTAAAGAATTCAACTGATCTTAATTTGATTAACATAATAATCATGAATTTCTTAATTTATCATGAAAATCAGTGTCCCAACTTTTTTTTATTTATGAGTACCTCTAAAAACTGAAAGTGATTTCTTTTTTATCTGCGGTAATCAGCGAAATCAGCGGGAAATATTCTCCCGCAGATTACGCAGATGTTAGCAGAATAGGTTTTTAGAGATACCCTTATATGTTTTGTATCCTCAATACCAAAAATGGAATTGTAAAACGAACGCATCATTCTTAACAGTCGTAGGTTTTTCCATATTAATTCTGTACTGTGGTCGGAGCTCAATAAAACTATACGGATGAATTTCAAAACCGAGCACTAAATGAGAGAAATTCAAATCAGTTTTATCTGTAAACGGAACAAACCTATCGTACCTTACTACAACTTCTAAACCTTTGGTTAATTTGTAACTTGCCTCAGCCATAAAGGCACTGCTTTTCATCTCTCGAGCTAAAAAATTATTCATTACATCATATTCTGCAAGAAGTGTGAAGTCATTCACAGAGATGCCAAAAAATCCAGCCATCATTTTTACTTCAAGAGAATCACGATATGCACCGAAAGAACCTCCTGCTAAAAGATTTATTGATCCAAACTGAGGTGTAATTTCAAATCGAGCAGTATAAGTTGGATCAGTAAAGAAAGGAAAATTACTTTGACCTGCACTCAATGATATAAATGCGAGATCGGACAGGAAAACTCCCGCTTCGATTCCCGTCTCAATGTAAAAAGGATTGTAAATCAATCCTTGTCTTGTCCCGGCTGCAAAGAGTAAATTAAAATCACCGCCGCGAGTATAAGCTGTATGATCATCGAGTCGAATTCCAAATGCGGGTGAAAATGAACCGACTTTGAAATAACCTTCATTCGGCAAAATCTTTAAAACGCCGTATCCCTCCCAGATTCGTTGGATGAAATCGTATTTTCCGACGATGTTAATATCCTCGCTGAGATCGACATTCGTATAAAAAGCTCCGGACATTTTATGGAAATCAGACCTTTTCAATGCTTGAGAATATAAATACTGAGTTCTTAAATCGAATCCGAAAGAGATATTCTCATTGAGCTTAGGACTCATTTCAAAGTCGCGGGTAGAGTAAGCAGCGAGTTTTTTCCCGAAGCTCCAGCCCCCATCATTTCGGACGATTCCTCCTGTTGGATTCGAATGACAATCTTTGCATTGAAATCCATTTTTGAGTGCAAATCTTGGAAGAGAGAAACTTTGATTAATGAATATTAAAGAAAGAACAAACACGATTAATAATATGTGTTTCATTTTTACCTCTGAAATTATTGTGAAATCTAACCAAACATATTTGTCCGAAGAACTCCTATGGAGAAATTTTATATTTCAGCAAATTTAAACCTTCAATTTATAGATCGATCATTAAAAATTAATAGTGTTTCTCTCATTATAGAATGGTTAGTAAACTAAAACATGGAAAAGGTGAAAGAAGTTTCACTCATTATTTTGTGAATAAACACTTATATTCACCGAAAAATTATGGAGCTAAAATGTTCGTTCTCTCAATTCTTCTGGTTATTCATATCTTATCTGCAGTAATCTGGTTAGGATTTTTTCCGATTGAAATTATCATGCGAAGGAAAATTACTAAACTAACAACTAAAAATGATACTCAATCCGAAACCGTCATCCTTCGAAGCTTAATTTCCGACTACTTGCAGTTAAACGGCTTGACGGGTAAAATCGGTTTGATTGGAATTCTCCTAACGGGAGTTCTCTTAACCAGCTTTTCGCCTTATTATTCTTTTTTTGATTTTACTGCAAATCATTGGTTGGTGACTAAACAGATGGTAATGATAATTATCTTAATTATTGTTGGAACTGTTTACATGTCCAGTGCAAGAAAACTTAGATCGAGTTTAAGTATGAATGAAAAATTCATCACCGAAGAGGATGTTTATCTAGTAAAGAAATTTGGATGGGTATCATTCGCTGTTCATATACTTGTACTTATAAATTTTTTATTAGCAATCACCCACCGATTTTTGTCTCATAGTTAGTTTAGGAAGCAACAGGTTTAAAAGCATAGAGCCCGAGCAGACACTTCGGGCTCTTATGAATAAAAGAGTAGGGAGCTAGGTGGGATGCTCTGATGAAAAATTCAATAAAAATCGTTTCCTTGAACATCTTTTTAAATATCCTTAACATTGTACTCAATTTTTAAACATAGGTCTGATAATTAGAAAATACATATGAAATATCCTGCACAAGAGATAGAAACGAAATGGCAGAAATATTGGGAAGAAAAAAAGGTTAATAAAACCAACCTTTCTGAAACTGACAAAAAACTTTATTCATTAGTTATGTTCATTTATCCAAGCGGCGCAAAATTACATTGCGGGCATTGGTATAATTATGCCCCAGCCGATTCATGGACGAGATTTAAGAAACTTCAAGGGTTCAATGTTTTTGAACCGATGGGTTACGATGCGTTCGGACTCCCTGCGGAAAATTATGCGATCAAAACTGGAATACATCCGCAAGACAGCACACTGCAAAACATCAAGGAAATACGAATTCAACTTGAAAGAATCGGGGCAATGTATGATTGGGATCATGAATTAATGACCTGCGCACCAGAGTATTTCAAATGGAATCAATGGCTCTTCCTGAAATTATATGAGAAAGGATTAGCTTACCGGCAAAACGCTCCGGTTAACTGGTGCGAATCCTGTCAAACTGTGCTGGCGAATGAACAGGTCGAATCAGATGGTACATGCGAAAGATGTAATAATCCGGTCATTAAAAAAAATCTGACACAATGGTTCTTCAAAATCACAAATTACGCAGAAGAGTTGCTGAGTGATCTTGATAAAATCGATTGGCCCGAAAAAACCAAAACGATGCAGCGAAATTGGATCGGTAAATCGACAGGAGTTGAGCTCAATTTCAAAATTGAAAATTTCGAAGATGAAATCTCTGTTTTTACGACTCGACCCGACACACTTTTTGGTGTTACTTATGTTGTATTAGCACCTGAGCATCCGCTTGTGGATAAATTGACTACAACTGAAAATAAAATTGCCGTCTCCAAATATTTGGAAAAAGTTAGCCACGAGTCGGAAATTGAAAGACTTTCCACTGTAAAAGAAAAAACCGGAGTGCCTCTTGGCTCTTATGCAATAAATCCTATGAACAACGAAAGAATTCCGATTTGGATTGCCGATTATGTTCTTTACACTTATGGAACAGGTGCAGTAATGGCTGTTCCCGGTCACGACGAAAGAGATTTCGAATTCGCAAAAAAATTCAATCTGCCCATTCGTAAGGTAATTTTGGAACCCGGAACAAATCCTGAAGATGAACTTAAATCGGCATTCGTTGAAGTAGGAATTATGCTCAACTCAGGTCAGTTCAATGGACTGAACTCAGATATTGGAATTGAAAAAATATCGGACTTTCTTGAAGAGAAGAAAATCGGTCAACGAAAAATTAATTACAGACTTCGTGATTGGCTGATTTCACGTCAAAGATATTGGGGAACACCGATCCCAATTATCCATTGTGATACCTGCGGAGAAGTTTCCGTTCCGGAAAAAGATATTCCGGTTTTACTTCCATACGAAATTGATTTCAGACCTAGGGGAGAATCGCCTCTTGCCAGAAATAAGGAATTTCAAAAAGTTAAATGCCCTAAATGTGATTCAGATGCAAGACGCGATCCCGATACGATGGATACATTTGTCGATTCGTCATGGTATCACTTGCGTTTTCTTGATCCGAAAATTGAAAACTCAATGTTCAATATTGAGCTGGCGAAAAAATGGATGCCGGTCGACAGCTACATTGGCGGTGCAGAACATGCAACTATGCATCTTCTCTATGCGAGGTTCATTCATAAATTTTTAAGAGATATTGGTTTAGTGTTTTGCGATGAACCGTATCAAAAACTTCGTCATCAGGGAACGATTACAAATCAAGGTGCAAAGATGTCAAAGTCGAAAGAAAATGTCGTCAATCCTGATGAGTTCATTGAGAAGTACGGAGCTGATGTTTTTAGAATGTATTTGATGTTCATGGGTCCGTATGAATTAGGGGGTGATTGGAGTGATAAAGGGATAGTCGGTGTAAGTCGATTTGTGAACCGTGTGTATGAAATGTATGTGAACCATGAGAATGATTTAACGGACACGAAGTTTAATGATTCTGTTACAATTGATGCTCTGAATGATTCAGAAAAAAAACTCTACAGAAAAGTTAATCAGACAATCAAAAAAGTAACCGAAGATATTGAGGAGTTGAAGTTCAATACTGCTGTTGCTGCAATGATGGAACTGTTGAACGAAATAGGTCATCTGAATGAAGTCAAGAATAAAGATTTGATTAACTTTACTCTTGAAAGATTTGCTATTCTGCTCGCACCTTTAGCCCCTCATCTTGCAGAAGAATGCTGGTCTTTGATTGGTAAAAGTAAAAGTATTTTTGAAGAGCCGGTTTGGTTTAACTACGATGAAAAAGGTATTATTGAAGATAAAGTCACTCTTGCCGTTCAAGTCAATGGAAAACTTCGTGCTGCAATTGAGGTAGATATCGATGGTGATGAAGGATTCATCAAAGAGACCGCAAAGCAAGATTCTAGAGTAGCAAAGTTTTTAGAAAATAAACAGATCGTAAAAGAAATATACGTTAAGAATAAAATTTTGAACATTGTTGTTAAATGACGAATTGGACACAGATTTATCATGATCAATCATGATTATCAGTGAACCAAGAAGAAAGGCAAATATAATTAAGTATGTTAGACCTAAAATTCATACGAGAAAATCCTGATGTTGTGCGTCAGGGTATCAAAAATAAAAATGAAAAAGACAATGTCGATCAATTGTTGGAGCTTGATGAAAGGCGTCGTGAAATAATTAAAAATGTTGAATCTCAAAAAGCTCTGAAGAATCAAGCTTCATCTGAAGTGGCTAAACTTAAAAGAGAAGGAAAAGATGCTTCTGACATCATCGCTAAGATGAAATCAGTTTCGGATGAAATAACGAAACTCGATCAGGAGCTATCTGAGATCGAACAAAAATTAAATTCATTACTGCTGACTATTCCAAATTTACCAAATGAATCTGTTCCGGTTGGAGAAGATCCATCCAAAAATGTTGAAATCAGAAAATGGCAGCCCGACGATTATAAATACGAACTTGAGAATAATAATTATCTCGATCATTTAGCTCTGGGAAAGAAATTAAAAATACTCGACTTTGAGCGCGGTGCGAAAATTTCGGGAAGCGGCTTTCCTCTATATCTAGGCAAGGGTGCAACTCTTGAACGCGCACTTCTCAATTTTATGATAGACATTCATCTTGAAAAGCATGGCTATCAAGAAGTTTTCCCGCCATTCTTAGTTAATCGGGCTTCGATGATTGGTACGGGACAAATCCCCAAAATGGAAGAGGATATGTATCGTTGTGATGCAGATGACCTTTTTCCAATTCCTACAGCAGAAGTCCCGATAACTAATATCTATCGTGACGAAATGTTAAAGGAAGAAGAGCTTCCGATTAAATATGTCGGATATTCGGCATGTTTCAGACGCGAAGCAGGATCTTACGGCAAAGATACAAAAGGATTTTTACGTGTCCATCAGTTCAATAAAGTCGAGATGGTAAAATTTGTTAAGCCCGAAGATTCTTATAACGAATTGGAACTTTTGGTCAACGATGCTGAAGAAGTCTTAAAAGAACTAAAAATTCCGTATCGAATAATTTTGCTTTGCACGGGCGATCTTAGTTTCGCTGCTGCAAAGTGTTATGATATTGAAGTTTGGGCTCCGGTTGAGCAAAAATATCTTGAAGCTTCTTCTTGCAGCAACTTTGTTGATTTTCAAGCACGAAGAACGAACATTCGGTTTAAAAGAAAAGAAGGAGGTAAACCGGAATTCGTACATACTCTCAATGGTTCGGGACTTGCAACTAGCCGACTGATGGTCGCAATTATGGAGAACTATCAAACTCCAGAGGGAAAATTGATCGTCCCAAAAGTGCTTCAGAAATATACCGGATTCGAGATAATAGATTAAAAGCACCTCTAAAAACTGAAAGTAATTTCTTTTTTATCTGCGGTAATCAGCCTGCCCGCCGCACATACAACGTGTTTACACGCCAAAGTGCTATACATTAAAAGAACTTTGTATAGCAACGTTTCAACACGCAGGCGTGCTATGGCAGGCGGGCGAAATCAGCGGGAAATATTCTCCCGCCCGCCTGCCTCTTTCCGTCTCAAGATGGCGGGCAGGCAGATTACGTCCCGAAGTTTCGGGATTCGCAGAATAGGTTTTTAGAGATACCCTTAATAAAGAATCCTAAACTTTTTTCTATCGAGATATGTTTAGTGTAGATTGATTCAATCATAGGAATTACTTGCGTTCCCTTTATACCTTAAAAAAATATTTCATCCGGCATAAAAAGAAACTCCTGTGGGGTTTCGCCTTCATTCTCCTTTCTAACATCTCAAGTGTTTACGTCCCTATTATAATCCGCGATAGCATTGATGATCTTCAAAAAAATATTTCATCTGATGCGTTAGTCAATTATGCACTTCTGATTGTCGGTGTAACATTCTTCAGTGGATTTTTCAGATTTCTGATTCGTCAAACGATAATCGTATCATCGCGATTGATTGAATTCGATATGCGTAACGACTTCTGGGAACACCTTCAAAAACTCCCGATGAAATTTTTTCAAAACACCAAAACAGGCGATATCATGGCTCACGTAACAAATGATATTAATGCTGTTAGGAATTTTTTCGGGCCGGCTGTTATGTACTCGGTCGACACTGCGACGACATTTGTTCTAACCATCGCAATAATGATTTCTATTGATCCGGTATTAACTCTTCTTTCGTTAGTTCCTTTTCCTATCTTGTCTATACTTGTTTATAAGCTTGGTAAAAAGATCCACAAACGTTTTACTGCAATTCAAGAACATTTTTCTGTTCTGACTGCAAAGGCTCAGGAAAATCTTTCTGGAATTAGAATTGTTAAAGCGTATGTTCGTGAAGCTTTTGAAGTTGATTCGTTTAGGAAACTGAGTTTAGAATATTTTCAAAAAAATATGAAGCTTGTAAAAATCCAGGCTTTCTTTTTTCCACTAATGTTTATGATAATCGGAACCTCGATGATAATCATAATGTGGTTTGGTGGAGTAATGGTGATTGAAGAAAAATTATCACTGGGAGAGATAATAGCCTTCATTCTATATTTAGGATATTTGATTTGGCCGGCGATTGCTTTTGGGTGGGTTACAAATATTGTTCAGCAAGCAGCCGCTTCTCAGAAAAGATTAAATACAATTTTGCACGTTGAACCTGAAATTGCAGATACTTCGGAGACAGACTCCAGCATTACAGAAATTACCGGCACAATCGAGTTTCGTAATGTAACATTTCGATACCGCGAAAATCTTGAACCGGCGTTAGAAAACATCAATCTTAAAATACCTGCCGGTTCGACCTTAGCAATTGTAGGTTATACCGGAAGCGGAAAGAGCACGCTTGTTAATTTGATCCCAAGGCTCCACACAGTCACAGAAGGTCAACTTCTCATTGATGGAAAAAAAATTGATACTATTCCACTTGGTCTGCTGAGAGAAAATATTGGTTACGTTCCTCAAGAGACATTTTTGTTTTCAGATACGATTGGAAATAACATTGGATATGGCTTAGAAGAAATTGATGAAATGAAAATTGTTTCCGCAGCAGAAATCTCTCATTTGGTTCAGGAGATTGAAGAATTTCCGAAGGGATTTGAAACTATAGTAGGTGAGAGGGGAATAACTCTCTCCGGCGGGCAGAAGCAGAGAACAACGATTGCACGGGCAGTTGTTAAAAATCCGAAGATATTAATTTTGGATGATTGTCTTTCTGCAGTTGATACGAATACCGAAGAGCTGATCTTAAAAAACTTTCGCCAAATCATGGAGCAACGAACGAGCATTATCATTAGTCATCGAATCTCAACAGTGAAAGATGCTGATAAGATAATTGTTCTGAACAATAAGAAGATAGCAGAAGAAGGCACACATGATGAGCTTATCGCACAGGGTGGAATTTATGCAGAACTTTATACAAAACAATTATTAGAAAAAGAATTAGAAGAAATATAAAATTATTGGAAAATGAAAATTGCAAATAGAAAACAATTAAAGTTATGGTATTGATTAAACTTGATATTATACATAATCAATGCTTGCTTTTTGAATTTTACACTTTGCATTTTGAATTTTGAATTATTTTTATGTCTGATCATTTTCAAGAAGATGAAATATTAGGTAAAGCGTACGATGCGAAGTTAATGAAGCGTCTGCTTCAGTACATCAAACCGTACAAGTATTATGTTCTGCT
>JAHJVF010000082.1 GCA_018828505.1 Bacteroidota bacterium
GATTTTCGTTTAAGAAATATTGGTTTTGTATTTCAGGCATTTAATTTAATTCCTGTATTCACCGCAAAAGAAAATGTTGAATTCATAATGCTGTTACAGAAAGTTTCAAGAAATGATCGTGAAAAAAGAGCGCTCGAATTACTCGATTCAGTTGGATTAAGTGACAGAGCAGAAAACCGTCCATCTGAACTTTCAGGAGGACAGCAGCAGCGTGTTGCCGTTGCCCGTGCTCTTGCTTCACATCCATCGTTTGTGCTTGCCGATGAGCCAACTGCTAATCTTGATTCCGATTCAGCTGAATCACTTTTAGACCTTATGGAAAAATTAAATAAAGAATTAAATATGACTTTTGTCTTTTCAACTCATGATGCAAGAGTTATAAAACGGGCAAGACGGGTAGTTACTCTTGAAGATGGAAAAATCAAATCAGACATTCTTCAAAACACTAATGCTAATAAAAGCTAAACTTTTTTTATTCGTTTTTCTGCTTACCTTCTCTTGCTCGATCGGACAATCTTCTATTTTCGAATTAAGCGGTTATTCAAAATATCTTTTCAGCTCGATTCAACCATCATCTACTAATGAGAATTTAACCGAGCATCTGCTGCATTCCAGATTGAATACTAAAATCTACCCTACGGATTTTTTAACTTTTACAATGGAAATCAGGGGAAGAGCGATCTATGGAGAAACAGTAGAAAAGATCCCGGACTATTCTGATCAGATTAAAAGCAAGCATGATTTTGCTGATCTCGATTTCACAGCCTGGAATAGAAATAATTCCATTGGCTACTTTGAAGTTGACAGACTGAACTTAGATTATCAATACGAAAATTTACAGCTTACTATTGGACGGCAGAGAATTGCACTTGGTACAAGCTGGGTTTGGAATATTACAGATTTATTTAATCCGTTATCAATTCTCGATTTTGATTATGAGAAAAGACCCGGAGTTGATGCCATCCGTGTGCAGTATTACACAGGTGCTGTCTCGAAGATTGAAGCTGCTTTTAAACCGGGTAAAGAAAAAAATAAAACTATTGCCGCCGTTCATGTCGGTATGAATAAATGGAATTATGATTTTCATTTAATCGGAGGGATAAGAAGAAATCGATGGATCGTTGGCGGAGCGTGGGCAGGAGATTTTTTTGATGCAGGCTTTAGAGGTGAAATTATTTGTGCTGCCCCTCCGGTAGAAGCCGACCCATTATCAATCAAAATCCCTCCGATTCTTGGTGAATCATTTTTCGACAACAAAAAGCCGATTGTAAGTTTTGTCTTATCTGGAGATTATACATTTTCAAATTCATTCTATATTCATACAGAAATCCTTTTTAACAGCAATGGAAAAACAAAAAATGCAGATTTATACCAACTTGAAGCAGCCGAAATTGGAATGCTCTCTCCATCTCGCTGGTCTCTGTTTCAAGAATTTTCTTATAACATAACACCTCTGATACGTGGTTCAATATTTGGTTTATTTAATCCCGTTGATAAATCTCTTGTTGTAGTTCCATCAATAAATTGGTCGATGATTGAGAATCTTGACTTCATGTTGATAGGACTTCTTTTTGAAGGAAAGCCGCTCACCGAATTTGGGGATTATGGAAAAATGTTCTTCCTTCGCACAAAATTTTCATTTTAATCCAAGTTAGTTTTGAACTCCCCTACGATTTAGATAGACTTTTTTTACTCGATTAATTATTATTGCACACGTTTTCTAAGCTTCAATCCTCATGAATTTCAGCGGGATTAGCTCGTTTAATTAATTGAAAAATAAATCAGAGGTTCGAAATGAAAAAAGTCAAAACGTTTTTTTTATTGATGGTCATGTTCTTAAGCGCTAGTCAACTATTTGCGTTGACGGTTGAATATGTTGGGCTCGACCGTTTATCGAAAGAAGCGAACATGATCGTTTCCGGAAAAGTAATTTCTTCTTATTCAGTTTGGGAGGATAATTGCATTTACACCTATACAACTCTGGCGGTTTCGGAGATGTTGAAAGGTGAAACGGTTTCAAAAAAAATTGTTGTAAAA
>JAHJVF010000506.1 GCA_018828505.1 Bacteroidota bacterium
AAATTAGGGATTGCCGACCAAATTATAAAAGAGCCAATGGGTGGGGCTCATTGGGAGCCTGATAAGATGGTCAGAGACCTAAAGAGTGTCTTACTCTCCAATCTGAAGGAGCTGATGGGAATGGACAGAGCTCAGCTTTTAGTAGAGAGAAAAAAGAGGTTCAGAAAGATAGGGATATTTGAAAAAAGTTGAGAGTTCAGAGTTTAACTCACAACTCATAATTGTATTATGATAGAACTTGAAAACCTATCCAAGTGTTTTGGAAAAATAAGGGCGGTTGACCAGCTTAGCCTTCAAATTAAGAAAGGTGAGTTCTTCTGCTTTCTTGGCCCAAATGGTGCCGGAAAGACAACGACCATCAAGCTTATCTGTGGGCTTTTGAAGCCCTCTACTGGGCTTATCAAGATAGGTGAAATAGATGTTCGAAAAGAGCCAATTTTAGCTAAAAAGATCTTAGGATATATCCCTGACCAGCCATATCTCTATGAGAAGCTGACCCCCACAGAGTTTCTGAGGTTTATAGCTGACCTCTATGGCGTCGCCGATGATGGGCAGAAACTTCTTGAACTCTTTGAGATAGCCGAGCATAAGAATACGCTTATTGAGGAGTTCTCTCATGGAATGAAGCAAAGGATAGTCTTCTGTGCCACACTCATCCATTCCCCAGAAGTAATAGTAATTGATGAACCTATGGTTGGGCTTGACCCAAAGTCTGTCCATTTAGTAAAGAGAATTCTGAAAGAGAAGTCTAAAGAGGGCGTAACTATATTTCTCTCAACCCATACACTCTCTTTGGCTGAGGAGTTAGCCGACAGGGTGGGAATAATTCATAAAGGTAGGTTGATAGCAGAAGGTTCTGTAGAAGACCTCAAGGAGATCTCCAAAGTGAACAACCTTACCGACCTTTTCTTAGAGTTGACACAATAGGAGTGCAATACATGGACTTTAGCAAAAATCCAAAGCTCAAATGACAAATCAAAGAAAATGTAAAAATCAAAATGTAAAAGTCAAAATGACAGAGTAAAATGCAAAAAGATGAAGATTTGCAGGTGGTTTTTATCTTAAAGCTCTTTGATTTTTGGTTTGTCATTTTGATTTTTGACTTTTAATTTTTGATTTTTGAAATTACACATATAGATAAAATTTAAGCATAACCAAATTAAAAACAATTATGGTTCACAAACACGACGTATTAATAGTAGGAGCCGGATTAGCCGGACTTAGGTGTGCGGTTGAATTAGCAGGTAAAGCTGATGTTGCCGTTCTTTCGAAAGTATTTCCGACACGTTCTCATTCGGGCGCGGCACAAGGAGGAATAGCAGCAGCACTCGGAAACGAAGAAGAAGACCATGTTGAGTGGCACATATTCGATACCGTTAAAGGAAGCGATTACTTAGGCGACCAAGACGCTATCGAAATGATGATATCCGAAGCGCCCGAAGTAATCTACGAGCTTGAGCACATGGGCGTGCCGTTTAGTCGCACGAAAGAAGGACGCATTGCACAACGACAATTCGGCGGACATACAAAACCGGTCATCGGTCAAGATGGAAAAGAGAAACGTATTGCAATCCAACGCGCGTGTTATGCTGCCGATAGAACAGGTCATGTTATTCTCCACACTTTATATGAACAATGTGTGAAACGGGATGTTCACTTTTACTCCGAGTATTACGTTACATCTCTGATTGTAAAAGATAACATCTGCCGCGGATTGGTTGCATACGATATTCGAACGGGCGAGCTTCACACATTCCACGCAAAAGCAGTTATGTTCGGAACGGGCGGATACGGTCGTGCATTCAAAATTACTTCTAACGCTTATGCGAATACGGGCGATGGAGTCGCAATTGCTTACAAAGCTGGAATTCCGCTCGAAGATATGGAGTTCGTGCAATTCCATCCGACCGGCTTATGGAAATTAGGAATACTCGTAACGGAAGGTGCTCGCGGCGAAGGCGGTTATCTGAAGAATAAATCGGGTGAGCGGTTTATGCAGCGATATGCACCGACGGTTATGGAACTGGCGCCTCGCGATATGGTTACCCGCTCTATCACAACAGAAATTCTTGAGGGAAGAGGAATCGATGGAAAGGATTATGTCCACCTCGACCTCACACACGTTGGCGAAGCGATGTTGAAGGAGAAATTACCCGAAATTATCGGGTTTGCAAAGACTTACGTCGGTGTTGACCCTGTTAAAGCGCCGATACCGATTCAACCGACTGCGCATTATTCGATGGGCGGAATACCGACAACGATTTATGGTGAAGTTTGTTTGGATGAAAAAGGAGCTATTATGACCGGTTTCTATGCGGCCGGTGAGTGTGCTTGTATCAGCGTTCACGGCGCGAACCGACTTGGAACCAACTCGCTCTTGGATGCAGTCGTCCACGGCAGACGAACAGGAAAACAGATAACAAAGTTTTTACAAACGGCTGAGTTCTCTCCACTTCCGGAGAATGCGGATGCGGCAGACCAGGCACGTTTCAAAGAACTATTCGAATCGAAGAACTCGAAGGAATCTTATCATTATATAAAAGATACGCTTCGCGAGAATATGATGTCGAAAGCCGGCGTATATAGAAATGAAAATGATTTGAAGGAGATGAGACAGATAATTGTTGAGCTTCGCGAAAAATACAAACACGTCGGCTTGCGCGATAAGGGTAAGAACTTCAATACCGAGCTGATGGAGGTTTTGGAGCTTGGACATTTACTTGAATTCTCCGAGATTATCGTCGAGGGCGCGCTTGCGCGCACGGAATGCCGCGGCGCTCACTGGCGGACAGACTTCGAAAAACGCGACGACGAGAACTGGATGAAGCACACATTTGCA
>JAHJVF010000083.1 GCA_018828505.1 Bacteroidota bacterium
ATGCTTTGGCTTTAGCCATTAAACAAGGCTATTTTGTGGCTATCCGAAGGATCCTTTGGAAAGCCCAGAGTTTGGTGTTAGTTTTATCCCCCGACTAAAGTCGGGGGTTATGCATAACTTAATTTTGCGTAAGGTGACTTAGCAATTACAAAGTTCAATGGCTTGCTCTAAGTTGAGATTTCATTAGCTCTTTTGTAAATTTGTTTATGAAGTTTAGGAACAAGCTGAAAGACAGTCTTTTTTTCAACCTTCCGGATCTTTAATAGATTTAATTCAATATTCAACCATAAAATTTAATAAAACTATGTGTGGTATAATTGGCTACATCGGTGAGAAAAAAGTCATTCCCATTCTTATTAATGGATTGAAACGGCTTGAATACAGAGGATATGATTCCTCAGGTATCGGCTATCTCATGAAAAAGAAAGTTATCGTTAATAAGGCTGCTGGAAAGATCAGCAATCTTGAAAAGCTCATATCAGATTACGATGAGGATACATTCATCGGGATCGGACACACGCGGTGGTCTACCCATGGTGCTCCGACTAACGAAAATGCTCATCCGCACTTTGATGGAGGAGCTAGAATTGCCCTAGTTCACAATGGAATCGTCGAAAACTATCGAACACTAAAAACCAAATTAAAAGATCTCGGTTATCAATTTACTAGCGAAACGGATAGTGAGGTGATTGTTCACCTCATCTCATATTTTTATGAGAAAGAAAAATCTCTTGTTGAAGCTGTTAGATTAGCTTTGCATGAAATCGAGGGTACATACGGCATTTGCGTTGTATCGTCTCTTGAACAGGATAAAATAATTGCTGCACGTAAAGGGAGTCCACTTATCGTGGGGATAGGTGAGAATGAACATTTTGTCGCTTCAGATGCACCGGCAATATTAGAGTATACAAATAATGTAGTGTTTCTCGAAGATGGTGATGTTGCAGAAATTTATAAAGATCATTTCAATCTGAAATCACTCGCTAATCAGCAAATCAAAAGGGAAGTTGAAGTACTTGATCTGGATATCTCTACAATCGAAAAGGGAGGATTTCCCCATTTCATGCTTAAAGAAATTTTTGAGCAGCCTGAATCAATTCAAAATTCAATTCGAGGAAGAATTGTGCTTTCTGCCGGGAATGTTAAGCTTGGGGGACTTGAACATGTTTTAGATGATTTGATAAATTCGAAACGACTTATTCTTACCGCCTGCGGAACCTCATGGCATGCGGCATTGGTTGGCGAGTATATGCTGGAGCAGTACGCAGAGATACCGGTTGAAGTTGAGTATGCTTCCGAATTTCGTTATCGCAATCCAATTTTGAATCGCAATGATATTGTAGTCGCAATAAGTCAGAGTGGTGAAACGGCCGATACACTTGCAGCAATCCGTGAATCAAAAAAAAGAAATGCAACAGTACTTGGTGTTTGTAATGTGGTTGGCTCATCCATTGCAAGAGAAAGTCAAGCAGGAGTTTATATTCATGCAGGACCTGAAATTGGCGTTGCATCGACTAAAGCTTTTACCTCTCAACTTGCTGTTCTTGCGCTTTTAACTGTTCTAATCGGCAGGAGAAAAAATTTAAGTTTCGGTTATGGAGAAAAAATTTGTCAGGAATTACTAAATCTACCAAAAAAGATTTCGCAAATACTTCAGAAGCAAAATGAAATAGAAGAACTGGCGCAACAATTTTATCAGGCACCTAACTTTTTATATCTGGGGAGAGGTTATAATTTTCCTGTAGCACTCGAAGGTGCCTTAAAGCTTAAAGAAATTTCTTACATACATGCGGAAGGTTATCCTGCAGCAGAAATGAAACATGGTCCGATTGCCCTGGTCGATGAAAATATGCCAATCGTATTTATTGCAACCAAAGATTCGACTTATGAAAAAATTCTTTCAAACATTGAAGAGGTTAAGGCAAGGAAAGGCAAAGTCATTGCAATTGCGAGCGAAGATGACAATTCAATCGATTCGATCGTCGACCATGTAATTAAAGTTCCGAACACACTCGAAATGCTTTCGCCAATTCTTACCATCATTCCACTTCAGCTTTTAGCTTATCATATTGCTGTTAAAAAAGGATTGAATGTCGATCAACCAAGAAATTTAGCAAAAAGTGTAACTGTTGAATAATAATTTGGAGGTTAAATGAAACGGAAGAAAATCTTAATTATGGGAGCTGCCGGACGAGATTTTCATAACTTCAACGTTGTATATCGATACAATGAAGAATATGAAGTTGTAGCTTTTACTGCTACTCAAATTCCCAATATAGACGGAAGAGTTTATCCAGCTGAGTTAGCCGGAAAGCTCTATCCAAGCGGGATCAATATCTATGATGAATCAGAATTAACAAGTTTAATTAAAAAATTAGAAGTTGAAGAGGTCGTTTTCTCATACTCGGATGTTCCATTTGAGTATGTTATGTTAAAAGGTGCTGAAGTAAATGCCGCGGGTGCGAGCTTTAAATTGCTTGGTGCTGAGAAGACAATGCTTAAAAGTTCTAAACCGGTAATCGCGGTTGTTGCTGTTCGCACAGGTTGTGGAAAAAGTCAAACCTCACGGCGCGTATCTGAAATACTAAAAAATGCAGGGAAAAAAGTTGCTGCTATTCGTCACCCAATGCCTTATGGTGATCTTGTGGCACAAAAAGTTCAAAGATTTGCAACCCTCGAAGATTTGCAAAAACATAAATGCACCATTGAAGAAATGGAAGAGTATGAGCCCCATATTGTAAATGGAACAATAATCTATTCAGGTGTGGATTACGGTGCAATATTGAAACAGGCTGAACAGGAAGCTGATGTAATTCTTTGGGATGGTGGAAATAACGACACATCATTTTATAAAGCCGACTGCACTATAACTGTAGTTGATCCTTTAAGACCCGGACATGAGATGCGGTATTATCCCGGTAACACATGTCTCCGATTGGCGGATATAGCCCTTATCAATAAAGTTTCAAATGCAAAGCGTGAAGATGTTGAAACAGTGAGAAAAAACATTCGAACTGTAAATCCTAATGCTGTAATTCTCGAAGCTGACTCACCGCTCGATGTGGAAAATCCTGAAATGATAAAAGGAAAGCGAGTCCTTGTTGTTGAAGATGGCCCAACTTTGACACACGGTGAAATGAAATTCGGTGCAGGTGTGGTCGCTGCTAATGACTACGGCGCTAAAGAATTGGTTGATCCAAGACCATTTGCAGTTAAATCAATTCAAGAAACTTATAAAAAGTATCCAGAAATCGGAATGCTTCTTCCTGCTATGGGTTATGGAAAAGAACAAATCAAAGATCTTGAAGATACTATCAATCGAGCGGATTGTGACTCGGTCGTAATTGGTACACCAATTGACCTAAGAAGAATTATCAATATCAATAAACCGGCTACGAGGGTAAAATACAGTTTAAAAGAATTAACCAAACCAAATATTGAGGATGTATTGAAGGAGAAGGGAATTATATGAAAAAAATTGCGGTGGTCGCTTTCGGTGGCAATGCAATCATAAGAGGAGATCAAAAGGGGACAATCGAAGAACAGGAAAAAAATACACTTGATGTATGCATGAATCTAATTCCACTACTTGAACGCGGCTATGAGTTGGTGATAACCCATGGAAATGGTCCGGTTGTTGGCAATATTTTACAAAGGAATGAAGCAGCAAATCAACTATTCGGTATTCCAATTATGCCACTCGACATCTGCGTGGCAGATTCTGAGGGTGGAATAGGTTACATGCTGGAAATGCAAATGATGAATGTGCTCAATGAAAAAGGGATAAAAAAACAAGTCGTCACTCTAATTACACAAGTTGAAGTCGACAAAAAAGATCCGGCGTTTGAAAATCCTACCAAACCAATTGGCAAATTTTATTCGAAAGAAGAAGCCGAAAAATTTCAAAAAGAATCCGGCTGGGTTATGAAGGAAGACGCAAGGAAAAGAGGATTTCGGCGAGTTGTTCCTTCACCCGAACCAAAAACCGTGATTAAAAAAGAACTCATCAAGAATTTGGTCGATGCAGGGAATATTGTAATCGCATGCGGAGGTGGTGGGATCCCTGTTTACCGGCATGGCGATGGGCATCTTGAAGCAATTGAAGCAGTAATCGATAAGGACCTTGCTTCTTCTCTTTTAGCACGAGAAATCGGTGCAGATGCATTCTTTATTTTAACTGATGTTCCGAAAGTTGCCATCAATTTCTGCAGAGAGAATCAAAAAGATTTAGACGAGTTGACTGTGAGCGATGCGAAAAGATATTTAGCTGATGGACAGTTTCCGTCAGGAAGCATGGGTCCAAAAATTCAAGCAGCCGTGGAATTTGTTGAAGCCGGCGGAAGAAAAATGATAATTACCGAAGCAAGAGAATTATCAAATCCAAATAGTGGAACAAGAATAATCAATGAATAACAGAAGTTACGCAGATTTGAAAAACTAATACCAATTCGCCTTCGGCGAACTAAACAAATTTAAAAAACTAATCCGTCAGTTGACGGACAAAACAAAATAATTAAATATTGCATATTTCATTAATTTTTCCTGCCATATCATAGCATTGTCGTGGCGGGGAGGTTTTGGGTTTAGAATTTGTTTAGTGTTTAGAAATCCTGCCATATCATAGCATTGTCGTGGCGGGTCGGATTTAGTCCGTCAGTTGACGGATTAAGCTTTTTATAGCGTCCTACATGATTTTGCGTAACTTCAGTGAATAATGTAGAATGGATAATGAAGAATTAAAAGTTCCATTATCAATTCTACATTCTCAATTGTCAATTATAAAAAGAGGTTTTTATGTCTGTAAAAATGAAAGGTAAAAGTTTAATAGAGATTCAGCATCTGACTCATGAAGAGATTTGGCAAATATTTGAGCTAAGTGCTTCACTGAAAATTAAACAGCTCTCTTGTGAACCGAATAATCTGCTTGCGGGGAAAACACTTGGGATGATTTTCGCAAAACCATCTACAAGAACCAGAGTCTCGTTCGAAGTAGGAATTTATCAACTCGGAGGAATCGGTTTGTACTTCGGTCCGAATGATCTGCAGTTAAACAGAGGCGAGACAATTTCTGATACGGCTAAAGTTCTCTCGAGATATTTAGACGGTATTATGATCAGAACATTCTCGCATCAGGACGTAATTGATTTAGCAAGATTTGGATCGATTCCGGTTATCAATGGATTGACCGATCTCCATCATCCTTGCCAGGTTCTTGCTGATCTTTTCACAATCCTTGAAAAGAGAAGAGTTTTACGAGGATTAAAATTAACGTACATCGGTGATGGAAACAATATGGCTCACAGTCTTCTTCAAGGATGTTCGAAAGTTGGAATGAATGTTACAATTGCTTCTCCTTCCGGTTATCTGCCAAATGAAGAGATTGTTAAAGAATCGAAAGTGAATGCAAAATATTTCGGTTCGAAGGTCGAAGTTTTAGGTGACCCCATCGCAGCAGTGAAAGATGCAGACATTGTTTATACTGATGTTTGGGCAAGTATGGGACAGGAATCCGAAGCTCAAGACAGAAAAAAGAAATTTGAAAAATTTCAAGTCAATCCGGAATTAGTAAAGCACGCTAAAGATGATTATCTATTTATGCATTGCTTACCTGCA
>JAHJVF010000084.1 GCA_018828505.1 Bacteroidota bacterium
ATATGAGGCTATAAGGTTCATTCGGCAAGCAGGCATGTCTAACGGACAACCTGCCCGCCGAACTTGTAGCTTTGAGGCAGGCGGGCTTGACTTGTTTTCACACTAATAGCGATAGAACCATTTAAATTAAGGAAGTTTGTGCATTTTTTCGGGATAGCGAAATAAAAATTATGCAATCATGTGAAAATTAATAAGCATTTATTAATCGTGTAACTTTGCAAGAATTTCTCCTCGTAAATTTCGGATATCACTGAATCGATCAGCTAACTTTTCCTTGATCGAACTTTCATATCGGACAGAATATAATTCTTGAATATAAGAAAGTGCGTTTTGATTATTCTTAAGTAGAAATTCTTTCTGTGCTAAAATATGCAGTACAACAATCTCATTATATCCATTCATTTTTGAATTTTGAATCGAAGCCAACAATTTTTTATAATGAATTATCGATTTCGTCAAGTCAACATCTTCATATGCACGGGCTAATGCCCACAAGAAAAATCGGTTTTGCGGGTATTGTGCTAGAATATCTTCACAGAGTTTTATTGCTTTGAGCGGATTCTTATAATCTATATAGACCCAGGCAAGCGAGTGCAATGCCAAATGCAGAAAATAAGTTTCACCTTTAATATCTTCTTCAATCAGCGAAATACCATACGACTTTTCATCGTTCAGAAATGGTAGCCACGAGAGGACTTCAGATTTTCTACTTCTCCAATATTTATAAATTCCAATCGCAATTTTCGCATCATATGCATTTCTGGAATGTTCTAGGAGTTCCTCAAAATAGTTCAAAGCCCGAAGTCCATTTGCGAACGCACCAAACCATTTGCCACGATACCAATCAGCGTAAGAATGAAAACCATTCAATAATCCAAAGTAGTAATCCTTCTTTAACTTGGAACTGAAATACAACTTGATTTTATTTTCAGCATTTTTTAGTAGTTCTTCAAATTTATTTTCATTAAAAGGTTCTTCATAATCAGTCGCCATCGAAATCATAACAGACGCCTTCATCAACTCCATCATCGGATTTTTGGGGTCAACGTGTTCAATGCCACTGAATATCGAATCTGCATTCGAATAATTCTGCAGTAAGATTTGTTCGACACCTTTTTTTATTATCTCATCTATAACTTTATTCGATTCAACTTGAGAATAACCACATGGGATAAATGTCGTTGTAACCAGAATTATTATAAATACACGAAACATTTTAAGAAATATTCGATTCAACAAATTAATTTAGGTTCAAATTTCTTTAGATAAGGATAATTTTCAAATTGTTCCAAATGTACGGTCACCAGCATCACCAAGTCCGGGGAGAATATATCCTCGAAAATTTAACTCTCTATCTAATGCAATAGAATAAATTTTAACGTCTTTATGATTTTTGTTAACCGTACTTACTCCCTCCGGTGCAGCAAGTAAACAGACAAGAGTTATGTCCTTTGCCCCTCGATCTTTAAGAAATTGAATGGCAGCACTTGCACTACCACCGGTTGCAAGCATTGGGTCTATTATTAAGACTTTCGCAACACCAATATTTCGAGGGAGTTTTAAATAGTAATCTACGGGCTGAAGTGTTTCTTCATTTCTATAAATACCGATGTGACCGACTTTAGCATCAGGGATCATTTCAAGGAAAGATTCAACGAGACTTAATCCTGCTCTCAGTACCGGGACAATAACAATTTGGTGCTTCAACTCATAGCCGGTAGTTTTTTCAAGCGGAGTATCCACTTTAACTTTTTTCACTTCAAAATTTTTTGACACGGCAGTTATTAGAACGGATGAAATTCTTCTAATTGAATTTCTAAATTCCAATGAAGTAGTTTTTTTGTCTCTTAAAATTGTTAAATCCCGTTGTGCCAAAGGGTGATCGACTAGAATAAGATTTTTCAGCTTCATGTTAATCCTTTGATTTTTTTCCAATTATTGATAGCGTTTCAATGAAAGGGGATAAAGTTGGCGTGTAAGCGTAATCATTCAAATGCAGTTTGTCGATGCTAATATGATTTTTAATTGCAAAGGAAATTAAATTGGCTTTGCCGACAAGATCCTCCCCACCAATCATTTCCGCCCCGAAAATTTTTTGATTGTTATAGTCAAAAAATACTTTAATAAAATGTTTCTCTCCATCAGGCATGATGCTTATTCGAGAATTTCCTATTGAAGATACTTCTCTAAACTCGAATCCTGCAGCTTTAATCTCGGCATGATTTAAACCAACATGTGCAACAGATAAACAACCTACTTTAAAAATAATATTCTTAACAACCGGCTGTGCATAAATTGATTCACCTGCAGCATTTGCACCGGCAATATGGCCGAAGTTGTAAGAAAGTGTTGCGAGCGGCAGCCACATTGGTCTTTTCGTAATAAAATTCTCAACGGAGATACAATCTCCTGCAGCATAAATGTTATCGTCCGAAGTTTGTAATTTTTTGTCAACCCGAATTGTGCTATCCATATGATGAGCCAAATTTGCACTTTGAGCTAAATTAGAATTCGGTTCAAATCCTATTGTAATTAAAATTAAATCTGTCGGATACGTTTGCCCATTAATCGTTACGGCTTCAACTTTTTCATTCTTAATTTTTGGTGTCAGATTTGCCGCACCCCCGATAAATTCACAGTTATCCGATTGTATTTCATCAAGAATTATTTTTTGCACTTCCTCTGAAAATCCATCCAATGGGGATAAATTTCTATCCACCAAGAAAATATTCTTAGAATATTTCTTTACAAAATCTAATGCTTCTAAGCCGGTAAAACCTGCCCCAATGATCATTGAATTTGAAATTTCATATGACTGAATAAACTTTTGGATTTCGAGCATGTCATCGACCGTTTTCAGATAAAAGACATTTTTCAATCCTTTAGGGAATTCAGGGTGGGATCGTTTTGTCGAACCGGTGCAAAGAATTAGCTTATCATAAGTCTCTTCAAACTGGAAATTTTTCTTCAAATCCCGAACGAGGATTTTCTTTTTGATTTTATCAATCGATTCTACCCGATGAAAATTTCTTACCTTAACTTTTTTTTCGGCTTCAAATGATTCCGGGCTGAAAAAAAGAATATTTTCGTAATTCTCAATTTTTCTGCTGAGGACATACGGAATTTCACAAGTTCCAACCGAAATATACTCACTCGCTTCATACAAAATCACTTCATGATTGGGATTAACCCGCTTGGCTTTGGCAGCCGCAGCTGGACCTGCTGCACTCCCTCCAACTACGATTATCTTACGATTCAACATCTTATAAGTAGTTATTTTTGTTTGAAGAGTACAGTCAATGGCACTCCTGCGAATCCGTACTCACCACGAATTTTATTAACGATAAATCTTTTGGTGTTCTCCTGAATTGATTTTGGATCATTAACAAAAAATGAAAAAATTGGCGGGCTTGACTTCACTTGAACACCATATTTAATCTTGACTTCTTTTCCCGTTGTTGTTGAAGGCAAAGAGATATTTCGAAAAGTTTTTTCGATAAAATCATTCAAATCACTCGTTGATATTTTCTTGCTCCATTCATCCAATATTTGGAAGGAGAGATCGATAACTTTATAAATTCTTTGCTTCGTTAAGGCAGATATAAAGATGACGGGAATATAATTTAATTCTCCAAGCTGACTAATTAGAGTTTTTTCAAATTGCTGGGCGGTCTTATCATCTTTTTCAATAAGATCCCATTTGTTTATACAGAGAACAATTCCTCTTTTACGTTTAACGGCTTCATTGATTATCCGCATATCCTGCTTTTCAATTCCCCAATTTGCATCGATAAGCACGATCGCAATATCGCACCTGTCGAGTGATTTCAAAGTTCGCAGCACACTGTAAAATTCAATGTTCTCATCAATACGGCTTCGTTTTCTCAATCCTGCAGTGTCTATTAAGATTATCTCTTTCCCGTAATATTTAAGAGTTGAATCAAGTGAATCCCGTGTTGTACCCGGGATGTCGGTAACTATATTTCTGTTAAATCCGAGAAGGGAATTTACAAAAGACGATTTACCAACATTCGGTCTTCCGACTACAGCATAACGAGGAATAGAAGAGGTCTCCGAAATCAGATCAGTATTAAGGGGAAAATTTTCGGTAAGTATATCTAAAAAATCACCGACATTTCTTCCAAATAGACCGGACATATTATATACCGCATCAAATCCTAATTCATAAATCGCGGGAACTAAATTTTCTTTTCCGGCAGAATCGGTTTTGTTGGCAACGACATAAACAGGTTTATTCGATTTACGCAACTGATTCGCAATTAACTGATCAACGGGCGTAACACCATCATTAACATCAAGAAGAAATATTATTGAATCGCATTCTATAACTGCTGCATCAATTTGCTCAATAATTGCCTGCTCAAAAACATTTTCTGAATCCGGAACAAAGCCGCCCGTATCAATCAAGTTAAAAATTTTACCGCACCATTCAACTTCACCGTAGTTGCGGTCTCTGGTTACACCACTGACTTTATCAACAATGGCATCACGCTTCCCAACAAGGCGATTGAATAAGGCAGACTTGCCGACATTCGGCCTTCCAATAATTACAACAATAGGTATTTTCATTTATGTAAAATATATTCAAGACAGGTGCTAAAATCAAACAAATAAATGGCATGAGCCTCGGGGTAAGCCTCGAACTCTGTTCCACCGCAAGCTGTGGGGAACCTTCTCGTCCGCCGAAGTCCGCCCCCGCGGACGAAGGCGGATTAAAATGAAAGCTGAAAATTAAATCTAGGATAATATTCAGAATAGAATCCAAGCTCTAACTTTTCAAGTGAAAGATTGGTTTTAAGTTCCGAATTAAAATTGCTTGCTGTCCAAATCGCATCTGCAAAACTAAGTAAATGATTGATTACGACTACCAACACTGCCTTTGTTGCTACATTGTAATAATCATTCGCTTTACCACGAAGTGACGAATAGTGTAAAAAGTTAGGGGACAGATTATCAAAATATCTTTTAATATAAGGATCAGCATCGTCCCAGCCTTTATTGTATTGCGGATACTTTCCGATCAATTCGTAATATTGCTGATGCCCGTGCGGGTATAGTGTGTGGGAAAATTCTTTTATACTTTTTTCTGCTACATTAACTTCATCCCAATTTACCCGCTGCCAAGGCTTAAGACTTATATCGGGATTAATGATAATATTGCTTTTTCCATTAATCGGATCTAGTTCTTTTGCAAAACGATTCAGCCATTCGGCGTACCTGACGACACTCCAATATGAATCAGCATAATTTTTAAAAAACTGGGTCTGGTCATCTCCCCTTTTTGTATAAGAAGCATTGAAATACCAGGCTGCTGCTTCAATCAATAAAAACACTCCCCCCTTAATATAACTTTCAGAATAAATTTCGCCCGCACCGGGCAAAACTGCTGAAAGTACACCAGCAAGAAATAAAGATTTTTCACTCTGTGAAGTGGAAAAAGATTCTGATTCAAGAGCTTGATAGTTAAAATTGGCTCTCAAATCCGCAGATAAATTTCCAACTGAATATATATTTTGTAACTCTTGGGCAACCATCGACTGAGTAAAAAAGAACATCACAAAGACTAAAAATATTTTTTTCATAAAATGATTCTCATCGAATTTAGATTAAATTTCAAAATTATTTAAGAACTTGACACCATAAGAGATGGTGATAAAAGTAATGAACATTGTGTCAGAGTCTGCTGCATAATTATCAAATTGTCATTCTCCCGAAGGGATTGAGACTATGTAAAAATATCATATCAATAAACAAACTCACCCTAAATCCCTCTCTTGGAAAGAGAGGGACTTTGAAAACAAAGCGAAATCGCCCCTTCTCTTTGTAAGAGAAGGGGACGGGGGATGAGTTCCTTATTTGACAAACACTTTTTACACAGTCTCCATTCCTACGGAACGAATCCCGCCATGTATTGCCTATGACGAGTTCGGCGGGATGAGGAATCTTTTTTGTCGTTTTATAAGACTTCTCCCCCGATAAACCTGTCTGCCGACAGGCAAGATCAGAGTAGTCCGTTGGCTAACGGATGACATATTAATGTTCTGTAAGAGACTCGTCAGGTAGCAGAACCTGAAAACAATTAAAAATCAAAACCAAACAAAATTCCGAAATACAATCTCCACTCTTTTCCGTACGTGATCGTTTCCTTAGTGAATGAGTTCTCCCTCAGAAATTCATCAAATGCATATGATGCATTAAAAAAGATACTCGTAGGAAACAGATAAAATGAATTAAGCTGAAGACGGATTTCTCCGCCTACACCTTTTTTAAAATCTTTTAATTTCGTACTAGTTCCATTCCAGGCATTCCCAAAATCGCCAGAGAAAGAAGCATAAATCTTATCAATGTAAAAGTGTCCGAAACGTGCATCAATATTTTCAAAAAGCGGAAAACGGTAAGTTAAACTAACATGGGCGAATTCATTCCCGCTGATTGAATAAAACGGGTAACTTTTCATTCCAATAAGTCCGCCGAGATAGAAATCAAAGAAATCATCCGTTTGCGGTCCTAATGTTATTCCTGCACGAAGCTGAATGCTGAGCGAGTGTTTCCAAGCCGGTAGTTTAAAAGCACGGAGCAGATTCAATTCTAATCGATTGAAATTTGTCTTCTCAAATCGGGTGATAAGAGTTCCTGAACTTTCATCGTAATACTCCTCAGGATTAAAATCGTTCGTCGAGTATTCATACTGCAAATCGATTTTGGTTCCATAAGGATTTATATCCATATCTTTGGTACGATGAAAATTCTCAAATCTGTAAGCAACTCCAAAATTAAATCCCTTTAAATAAATATCTCGTGTCGTTGGATAAAGCAAATTTCCGGGAAGAAGAAAACTTCCAATAATAGCTTCATAGCGACTATAAACAAACTTGAATTCGAGATTGTGCTGCTTTGTAAAAATTGGATGTTTCGCGATAAGATCAAATTCGAGTAAATTATAGCCGACTTCTATCGGAATTTTTAATCCATAGTTGATTACACCAGCGACCGTATCCGGAAATAAACCAATCACATTCTCGCTTGTACGGCTGACGTTAAATCCCTGTAATGAAATTTCTGGTTTCAAACCTAAAGAATAAAGTCCGGGAATTCGATCACGATATTCAAGCGAAACAAAAATGTCTCTTTCCCAGCGTGTGTTTATTGCCACACTCCCGAATATATTAAAACGATTCAACATATCGCTCGAATAAAAATATACTCCGGGCTTGAGCAGCTGAATCCCTTTTGCTTTTTTGTTGTAATTGTCGAATCGAATGAAAGGGATAAAAGCAAGTTTCGTAAATGAACCTTTATAATCATTGATTTCAAATTCAGGAATAACTGAGTCATCAAAATTTCTCAACCGCTGCCAATCGAAAGTTGATTGAGCCGATGAAAATGAATTATTCCTATTTGCATTAAGTGCGGTTGGGGATAGATATGAAAAATTTGAAAAATCATCTTCATGAATACTTTTCAGCAGAAATATCTTATAGCCGGATGATTCATATCCCGCATAAACAATTTGATCGGATTGGCTAACTGTGGGCATAAAAACACTTCCGAGAACATTTGTCAGCTGTTTCTTTTCTGATGTATTAAGATTGTACTTGAATAAATTAAATATTCCGGCCTCATCAGCCGAGTAAACTAAAATGCTGTCATTTATCATGACAGGATTTCTCTCATCGACATCGGCTGAGCTTAAGATAAAGTTAAAATCACTTCCATCTAAATCTATTCTTGCAATATCACGACTTCCGTTCATCGAATAATCGAAAACAACAAAAGAATCGTCTGAGGAATATTTCGGATTGAATACCTGCTCTCCATTGCTGAACGAAGTCACTAAACTAAAATTCTTGCCATCAGTATCGACTGAACCAATATTAATTGTTCCATCTTTTTGAAAAATAAAAACAATTTTTTTGCCGTCATGTGATAGAGATGGATTGTTCGCCCGTAGTCCGTGAGTTAATCTCGTTTCTTCTTCAGTAATTAAATCGTATACGTAAATGTCATGGATGCTTGCCCAATTTTTGTTTTTTTCTGTCAGTTTAGAATAGATCAGTTTCGATCCATCTTCTGTTATTGCAAGAGTTGAGGCAACTCCCGGTTGAATTAACTTGGATTGCTTCGTGTCTATATCGTATTCATAAATTGAAGTTAGAAAGTAATCAGCATTCTTATTCGAAATGTAGTAAATCTTTTTTTCATCAGGCGAAAAGATAGGATAAAAATTTCCGAACCCTTCTGATTCAATTTTTTCACCTTTGACGATTTTTTGTCGAATATTTTGAGTCCTTAATTTGTAATCTTCGTTGAGATGATCTCGCCACTCCTCATAAAGTCTCGGTCCTGAAATTCCTAATGACTTTTTTATTGCTGCGTCAATTGTAAATGAAAAACCCGAACGGAGATTGTTATTAATCTCAATTAATTTAGCTTCACCATATTTTTCAGCAATATATTTTACGAGTGCAAATCCGGAATTATAAACCGATTCATTACCAAGACTTGTCTTATCGAAGACCGACATTTCATTCCAAGTGAGCATTCTACCGTTCATCACATACTCCCGTAAGATCATATCTCTGTGAGAGTCCCAAAAATCGTAATTGAATTCTTTTCGCATATATTGAGCAGTTCCTTCTGCGAACCATGGGGGAACGTTGATCATCGGAACGGGATATGAGATGATAAGATTCGGAAAACCATACAGCACATCGGGGCGGCGTTCATCTTCGTAATTCAACCATTGAAAATAAAAAGCAGGCAGTGTCCGAGGTGCTTTCATTGCCGCTTGAAGCTGGATCATGTGAGTGAACTCATGCGAAATTACATTCCGAAGCCAATTGTGTGTCCCGCGCAAATCAGTATCTAATGGTGTCGCCCATATTTCAATCTTATTATCAAAGAAGTAAGTTGCACCGTTAGCGTAATCGTCGATGTCTTTAATTACAAAGTGGACTTTGTCAGGTTTATATCCATAGAATGATGTAAGCGGTTCATAAATTTCATCGACTATCTTTGCGACAACTTTAGCTGTTCTATCCGCTCCATCGTGAAAGTGAACTGCAAAGTTTTCCCTATCTATAGTAAACCAGTTAACTTCTGGGTGATATTCGTTGAATTGTGCGAATGAAGTATTCGAAACAAGAAAAAGTATTAGAACAAAAAAATTTTTCATTAATTAACTCGATCCGTAATTAGCCACAGATTACACAGATTCTCAATTTGTAATTCATTTCTTTCAAGTATTATTAAATCCGTGTTCATCTGCTTAATCCGTGTCATCTGTGTTCTATTTTTATAATTGTTAATTATCAGATTAATTTTGTCTCAGGATTGGATAAGCAAATTTTACTTTATAACTGCAATCTTAATAATCGCATGATCAGTTTTTGTTCCCGAGGTTGCTTCGACTCTTGCGAGATAAATTCCACTTTGAATATTTGAAACGTTCCAAATTGTTTCGGATTCTAGCCCTCCCTTTGCTGTGTTATTCAGTTCTGCAACAAATGCACCGGCAAGGTCATAGATTCTAATATTAATTTTTGAATCCTCACTGACAAAATATCTTATGTTTGTCACTCCTTCATAAACCGGATTTGGCCAATTGTAGACAAGTTTTTTTGGAAGGAAGTCTTTACTTAGTAGTTCGCTTTCAGGTTTTTGAGCAAGTGTTCTCGAGAGGAAATCACCTTCATTTCCGTTCCAAAATATTTTTTTCGTTGAATTTGACAATTGGTAAACTTGATAATATCCACTATCACTTATAGATTGGTAATAAAACTTACCATTATCATTAACAAGTGCTGAAGAATTATTTGAAGCAACTCCCAATGAGATGCGATATTCTTTAAGTAACTTTCCATTTAGTGGATTGAAACACAAAAGCTGCCCATCCGATGATTCAACCAAAAGGTCTGAAATTGAATCTCCATTCATATCGGCCAGATAGATATTACCGGTAAAATTTTTCCTGTTTGGATGATAAATCGGGAAATTATTGGCCAATGTTCCACTTCGGTTAAAAGCTAATATTTTATCTTTTGCATTAATGATAATGTAATTATTACCGTCATTTTTAATTTCGCCGAGTGTAAATGAATTGACCTCACCCGCTGATTCGATAGAGAATTTAATTTTGGACCCATCTTCATCAAATATTTCAATTGATTTATTTTTATACAAGACAATGTAATATTGTTTGTTTGAAGAAGACATCAGATCGTGAATAATTTCTCTATCAGTAAGGACACCAAGTTTAACAGGTTCGGGATGTGAGAGCATGTGACTTCGATCACCTATTAATAACTTAGTCTTGGTCAAAGCTACAAAATTTGACCGGCCGTAAACCATATCTATGACCGGTTCAGTATTGTTAATTTTTTTGGTGATCGTGGAATCGTAAAACATAAACAGATATATATTCCCATCAGAGTTGTCGAATCCAAAATTTGGAGAGTAAACCGGAATAACGGGATAATCAAATACAGGATCTATCCCTAATAAATTTTTACCGAACTTACCACTGGAAAAAGTTTTAGAAGAAATGAGCAATGAGTCCAATCCAACTTTTTCCAAGAGAATCAACGAATCCGATGTTGTTAAGACAATCATTTGACGTTTTTTAGTGCCATCCGATTTTTTCAACTCGAAACTCAACGGCTTCGAAATTAGATTATTTGTGATCGCATTATTTTGTTTTAATATTTTATCATAATATCCAAAGAAATTTCCGTTCGTATAATAAACTCGATTTGAATTGATCGCGTTGGGCAGTAAATAAATATTTTTGCTTGGAGCTGAGATCTTTTCTATATACACCGGTCTAACCTCATCACTTCCAATGTTCAGGTCAAATGACATTGAGTTTCCGTTATTCGAAAAATTATTCAGCTTAATGTAGCTTGGTGCACCGCTATTTGAATTCGAGTTCGGCAGACTTGAACTGCTGAATTCATTCTTATACAGTTTAGCTCTGTTCCCTTTGAACCAGAAGTCGACGGGTTCTCCATCTCCTACGACAACATCCCCGAAAATAGTCCTAAATTCTACACCAAGGTCTTGAATTCCATCAGCTTCTTCCAGATCAATACCGCGATTGTTTTTATCAGCATTGATTTTATTATCGTGAATTTTTGAAGCGATTACATTCTCATCAATGTGCCAGATCAAAATTCCTGAGCCGGGTAACGCCCAATCGAATTCATCAACATCGATAACAACACCATCAACCGAATCGACTTGAAAATACCTAAAACCTGTTGTGTCTTTTGGGAAAATTCTCTCAACAACCGAACCATTGATCACGGTTTTTACTTTTGCACCATCACCAATTGCATCACGCTGACGATTTTCAATCAGGAAATATTCAGATGGATTGATTGGAATTTTTACAACAGTATTTTTCCTATCGAGCGATGCCAACCCGGAAAGTACATTAATTCCCGTTTGAGAATTGTTGTATTCTTCAAACTTGATCCAACCTAAATACCATTTTTCCCAGGCAGATGGTTCGGGCGGAAACAATCCGCCATAATTGAACATAGCTTGTCCGTCCATTAAACCAAATCTTCCAATCGCAGTTAAGCCGGTTTGAGTATCAAAAAGATCAGGCAATCCAAGATAGCTGGCAAAACTTGCCGCGAGAAGTCCGTTAATACTTAATTCAAGTAATGCCGTACCGCTAAACGAAAATACTTCACGACTTTCCGTCTCGGGAATAATCATAGAGTTCGTAATATTGAAAGCGGGATTTCCAACACTCACTCCTTCATATGAACTTCCAAAAAATTGCTTTAAAGTTTTAAGGTTAAGAAATATTGATGGAATGTCCTTATCGAGATTAAAATTTTCTGTTAGATTTATATCACGTCCGACGCCGGCATGAAAAATTGTAAATGCCTCATACTTCGAAAAATCAAATCCTGGATTTAGCGAGTCGGCTTTTTTCCAGACTTCTTCAAAAAGCTTTCCTAAATTCTTCAGATCATTTGAGCCGGCTGGAGGAGAATATTTGCTCATAACCTCAGGAAGTTCGACTATTTTATCAAGAACACTAAAGTTAACGATTACTTTTCCGTTTGAAGCCTTTCGATAGTAATTTGAAAGAAAGAGTAAATGATTTTCAAAGTAAGCTCTGTCATGAGGGAGAGGATCGATTATTTTATTGCCGTATTCCTTTGAATAGTGAGAACCGAACTTTCCATTACCATAAGTAGCAGCATCTTTATCGGCCGCAAATTCAACCATGACTGCGAGCAGATCATAAACAACAGGGTCAGCGATAAAAGTTTTTGGCTGGTAAATATCTGGCGAAGGATTAATCTTTTGTGTTAAAGATTGAGAGTTCGTTAAACTGAAAAAAGTCAGTAAGATGAGAAGCGATAATATTTTCATATCAATAAAAACTTTTTGAATAACCTACCAATGAAAAGCAGCATTTAGAATATTATATATAAATAACTGAAGTTACGCAAAATCGTGTAGAACGCTGCAAAAAGCTTAATCCGTCAGTTGACGGACTAAATCCGAATTTCTAAGCACTAAACAATCCGTCA
>JAHJVF010000085.1 GCA_018828505.1 Bacteroidota bacterium
CCATACTATAAAAACCAAAATGAATTACTTCAAATAATAACTTCAATTGAAAATAAATCCGAGCATCCGCTTGCAAGCGCCATCGCCGATTATGGTAAGACAAAAACTTCGGAGATGCTAAATATCGATTCATTTGAAGCATTATCGGGATTTGGAGTCAAAGCAGTTGTACAAAACAAAAACATCCTAATCGGAAATGAAAAGTTGATGGAGATGAACTCGATTAATATTTCCTCTGCTGAAAAGGATTTTTCGTTTCTTTCAAGTGAAGGTAAAACTGTCGTTTTTGTTTCAATAGGCAATGCCCTTGCATCTCTCATTGCAATTGCCGATCAAATCAAACCGACCTCGAAAGATGCTATTAATGAACTCCAGAAAATGAAAATTAATGTAACTATGCTAACTGGTGATAACGAACGAACAGCAAGATCGATCGCAATGAAATTAGGGCTAACAAACTACATTGCTCAAGTTTTGCCTGCCGATAAATCAAGAGAAGTTAAAAATCTTCAGGAGGGCGGAAAAGTTATTGCAATGGTTGGTGATGGGATCAATGACGCTCCTGCACTTGCACAAGCTGATGTAGGAATCGCAATGTCGAGCGGAACTGACGTTGCCATGGAAGCGGCTGATGTTACTCTGATGAAAAACGATTTGAGAGACGTCGTAAAAGCAATTAAGCTTTCGCATTTGACTATAAAAGCAATTAAGCAAAATCTTTTTTGGGCGTTCATTTACAATGTTATTGGAATTCCATTAGCGGCATTGGGAATGTTAAATCCAATTATCGCTGCAGGTGCAATGGCATTTAGCTCTGTTTCGGTGGTAACAAATTCGCTCCGAATTAGAAGGAAAAAAATATAAAATTAAATAATACCAAGATATAGTACCAAGTTGATATTATTGAATTGCCCCGAACTTTAGTTCGGGGATTTATTATAACACAAATTATTTCGACTTTAGTCAAAATTTGATGTTGGGCTAAAGCCAATTTAATTTTTAATTATATGCTCCCCGAGATAAATTTCGGGGCTATGAAACCATTTGAGTATTTTATTAATTGAAATTTAAAGATCACTGCATAGGTATGTTATGACGATAGTTGTCTATATCTGAGTAGGAGGCTCAACCTTTTTGCTAAAATTACAGCGTATAGGCAGAATTTTATCATTTGGGTCATCGATTTCCATTTTATGATGATTCAATAATTACTAAATTTATACCGTTTGCAAATATTAATAGATTCTTAATAAATAAGAAACAGCAACCGATAATAACACAAATCATAAACTAAATAGGAATAAATATGAAAAAAATTCTTGTTCTATCAATTCTTTCTTTGTTCTTGATCGTTGGAACAACTTCAGCACAAAGCAAAGAGAAGACAACCGCAAAAGAAAAAGATAAATCCGAAGGATCCTTGGGAAAAGAATGTACAACAACAAAAGCTTCAGACGATAAATGCTGCTCGGAAAAAGCATCTAAAGCAAAATGTGAAACCGAAAAAAAAGCTAAAGCAAAATCATGCTGTTCAGATGGTAAATCAAAAGCAGATGCTAAAAAATCAGACGATCATTGTAAGTCAGAGACAGACACAAAAGCCAAAGCAAAATCAGAGACCTATAAATCATTCAATACCGTCTGCCCTGTTTCCGGTATGGATGTAAAAGCTAACGTGAAGACTGTAAGTCATGATGGTAAAGATTATGGCTTTTGTTGTGCGGGTTGCGTTGACAAGTTTTCTGCCGATCCGGAAAAATTCGGCAAACAGCTAAATGAGGACGGCTCAACTTTATTGAAGAACTAAAACTCTCCTTCAAGTACAATTGACTATTAAATAATTGATTCAAAAAAGTCACTCAAAAAATTTTAATTTCATTGAGTGGCTTTTTCATTTTAAATACTTTTTCGAATCCATGCATTATTCCAAACATGTTATATTTTTTCATCTCCTGAAATTTTGTTCTGTTACTTCCGATAATTAGATTTGTAGGAGAAACTCAATGGATCACACTATACTTGTAATAGAAGATGAAGAGCCACTCCGTCTATTGCTTAAAGCCGAGTTGGAGCACGAAGGATTTAAAGTTGAAACGGCCGGGAATGGAGAAGTGGCACTTAAAATGATCAAGAAAGATCCTCCCGATCTTATTGTCTGCGATGTTATGATGCCGGTTATGGATGGATTTAGTTTTCAGGAAAAATTAACCCAAAGCGATAGTTTAAAGGATATTCCATTGATTTTTTTAACTGCTAAATCGGATAAATTTGACATTCGATTTGGAAAATCATTAGGGGCGGAAGATTACATCACAAAACCATTCGATTTTGAAGACTTAAAGGTTTCTATCAATGCTAAGCTGAAAAAAGCAGTCCGTAGAAAGCAATATTTAAATACCAGATTGGACGATATCAGGAAATCAATTTTGTATTCGATCCCGCACGAATTCAAGAATCCCTTAAGTACGCTCAGCGGTTTTGTTTCATTACTACAGGATAAAGACTATGTTGATAAGGAAGAAGAGAGACAGGAATTTTTAAAATACATTCAATCAAGCAGCGATCGTTTGAATCGGCTTGTAACTAACTTTCTCCGTTTAGCTGAATTAGAAATTCTCGCTTCTAATGAAGAGAAGGTTGCAAAGTTAAAACAGAATAAAAATATTAATTGGTTAACCGAGTTCTCATCGTTTGTAAATGATTTTTCCGTTCATCAAAATGTTCCTATAAAGTGCGAGCTGGTTGGTGAAGGATTCCCGATTACGCCGGATTATAATGCTTTAAACATGATACTTTCCGAGTTGCTTTTAAATGCTAATAATTTCTCCGAGCCGGATAACATAAATATTGTCGTTAAAGCATCGGCAACCGATCATTCTTTTGAAATGCTGATCCGCGATTCTGGAAAAGGAATAGA
>JAHJVF010000086.1 GCA_018828505.1 Bacteroidota bacterium
CATTCACATGGCATGATCATCATGTTGAAGAATATAGCATACGCGGGGATGTAACAAGTCACTTTGATGAAAAGAACAAATTCAAAGCCGGATTTGATTTCAGTTTTCGTGAAATGCAATTGGTTGATATTTACAAGCCATGGATCGGGGAGATGGGGTTGAATAATGATATATATAAAGTCTTTCCAGCCAATGGAGCAATTTACGCACAGGACAACATTAATTTCAGCGGAATGATTTTGAATTTCGGATTGCGGCTTGACTATTGGTTTCCAGGAAAATATGTTGATGATGCGGTCAATGATCCGGATGTAATTACAATTCCCGATGAAATAAGAACTCGATACAAAGAAAATACTTATTCATTTTTTGGCAGGAGATTTAAAGCTCGTATAAGTCCACGGCTTGGTATTTCCCACCCGATTTCTGATAATCAGACTTTGTTTTTCAGTTACGGTCATTTTAGTAAATGGCCCAAACCGCAATTTGTCTACGCTAAGTTGAGTCCGCAAAGTGCAAAATCTTCATTCCAAAGATTCGGAAATCCAGATCTCAATCCGGAAACGACAGTAGCTTATGAATTAGGTATAAGAAATCAATTTTCTTCCGACGACGTTTTTACTTTGACTGCATATTACAAAGATATTTTCGATTATGTGGCAACCCGTACCGCAAGGATTCAAAGTGCCAGATTGGGAACCGCGAGTTTCATCACTTACATTAATCAGGACTATGCTCGAAGCAGAGGAATTGAAGTTGAATATAAAAAACGAATTGGTAGATGGTTCACCGGCTCGGTCACAGGTGTTTATTCAATCGCTACAGGTAAAAGCTCAAGTGCCGATGAAGGTGTCCTTGTGCTGAGAGGGGATTTAGATGAGACCATCAAAGAAGAATTTACTATATGGGATCGTCCATTCCAGGCATCATTGAATTTGAATTTATTTGTTGAACCAGGCAAGGCTTTGTTTGGTTTTGCTAATGGAATTCTTGATAATTATAACTTATATGTTCGAGTATTCTATCAATCCGGGAAAAGATATACACCATACATCTTCACCGGGAAATACGATATCGACGGGAGACCCGAATATATAATCGATAGAAAAAATCGATATGGAGCGGCCGGCCAAGATTGGTTCTGGATGGATTTAAATTTTGAAAAGTATTTCTCAATTGGTGGAGTGCGATTAGCATTTACTTTTGAGGTTAATAATTTATTAGATGTAAAAAATTCGGCGATCATAAATCCGATAACCGGTAAAGCATACGAATTAGGTGACCCGACGCCGCCAGGATGGAACGATCCGTATTATCCCGATTATCAAGCACCGCTTGATCCTTATCCCTTCAATCCGGCAAGATTTCTAACGAAGAGAAATATAAAATTTGGATTATCGCTTAGGTTTTAATGCTCTCAGTATATAAAATATTAAAAAGTTATACGCCATTGCCAATAAAGGAAGTTAAAATATGGGTATAAAGAGAATAAGAGTAACAAACTTTAAAAGCTTCGATGAGTTAGAAGTAGAGCTTGGTAAGTTCAATGTACTGATTGGTGCCAATGCTTCTGGGAAATCTAATTTTGTTCAGATTTTTGAATTTCTGAGGGATATATCAAATCATGGGTTAGATAATGCGGTATCCATGCAAGGAGGAGTTGAGTATCTTAGGAACATAAACATTGGTGCAGATGAGAATCTTTCCTTAAAATTTGTTTCTGATCAGGAATTTATATTTCTTGAAAGACGGACGAAGGAAGGTTTGATAGAGAGAAAAACATACGAGACGACTTACGAGTTTGCGTTGAAGTTTAGAAAAAGAGGCTCGGGATTTGAAATTGCCAAAGATAATTTAACTCAAAAATATAAATTTATTAAACTCGAAAGACAAAAGAAAAAAATAGTAGAAAAAGAGGAAATTGGACAAGGAGAAATCATTCTATCTCGCGTTAATGGAAAAGTAAAGATCGATTTACATAAACCGGAACAAGTTCCGATAAAAGAAGATGATATATATCCACCCTTTTTGAGAGAACAAAAATTATCACCTAGCACTCTTCTTCTTCAAAGCCCGTTCTTTTTTATGCCTACATTGAAGGAAATTTTCAGGGCGATTTCAGTATATGATTTTGAGCCAAAGTTGCCTAAAAAAGCCACCCCAATTACTGGAAAAGTTGAATTAGAAGAAGACGGAAGTAATTTATCTATTACTCTCAAAAATATTACGGAAAACAAAGAGAAAAGAAGAAAACTTTTTAATTTGGTAAAAGACCTTTTGCCATTCATAAGCAATCTTGATGTAGAGAAATTTGCGGACAAGTCTTTGCTTTTCAAATTACAAGAAACATA
>JAHJVF010000087.1 GCA_018828505.1 Bacteroidota bacterium
CATATCTTGCTTTAGAGATTAAAAAAATAGGAGTTAATTCAAATGAAAAATTATCTTAAAAATTTCTCTTTCCCTTATAAGACAAGCATTTTAATTTTTTCTGCAGTAATGATTTTTCTTCCGATTGTTTTACAAAATTTTTTAGATTACAAAAACATTATTGACACAAAACCTTATTTGTTCAAACTTATTCTCCTTATTCCTTCACTACTGTCTGCAATAGGATTTATTTACTGTACTCTTGGATATCATTTTCAAATTCTGCACGGAGACGAACTTAAACTAAAGATCCATTTAGAATCCTTGAACATTGCTTTTACCGCCACTTTAGTTTTTCTTTTCACATTAATTTTTGTTTTTCTGAATTTCGCACCGTTAATGCTGAATTACATATTAGTAATCCTTGCAGTGATAGCAATTATAGCTTATGTATTGGGTGCAGAGTTTGTAAAAGAGAAGTATGAATGAAAAATACACTTCACATATTACGTGCTGAGCGAAGGTTATCTCAAGACGATCTTGCAAAGCTTGTGGATGTATCCCGTCAAACAATTAACGCAATTGAACGGGAAAAGTACGACCCGAGCTTGCCTCTTGCATTAAAGATTGCAAAAGTATTCGATAAAAAAGTGGAAGAAATATTCTTTCTTGAGGAGGATAAATAAATGTACTTCAGATATTTATACGGAATTTTTGTGGGCATAATAACAATTCTCGCTGTAATACTTTTTGATGCTAAAGGAATTACTGCTTTTGCACTATTGGCACTTAGACCCTTAATAATGCGATGGAAAAAGATGCATTTTGATGAGCGTGAGCTTTCCCTTTTTTATAAAACAAACAGCATAACTTTGGGTGTTATCATTTTTCTGATAATTCTCATGTATTTTACGATCGGACAAAATGCAAAAGACCTTTTCACACCTTACTGGTTGACAATTTTTGCGGCTTCTGCAGTGGCGATTCAGGGAATTGTCGGGTTGATCTTGTTAAAATTAAAATAGGTCTAATAAATAATATTATTCATGCAATAATAAAATTTTACTAAATTGCGTTCGGCAAACCCTATCAAAACATTTAACTAAATGAGGAGAAATCAAATGGACGAAATGCAAAACCAGGAAGCTCCAGAAATGTCCGCTATAGAAAATGATCATGAAGAATTTGAATTAAGTCACACTGACAAACTGGTCGGTGTTTTCTCAGAACCCACAGCTACTTTCGGAAAGATGGCAAAGTTTCCACAAAAAACTTCAGACTGGATTGTTCCAATTTTGGTCGTTATTGTAATAGCAATTCTCTCTCAGGTAGTAATGATGAATAACCCGGCAATTAAGGCTTCAATCATGGAAAAACAGATGGAACGGTTCGAGAAACAGTTCAAAGAATCCGTTGATAAAGGACAAATGACATAAGCGCAAGCCAACGAACAATTGGCGTTATTGTGGGAAGGCACTCCTGTCCAAAATATTTTTAAATTCATAAAAAAGGCTAAAAACAACTCGTTTGGTACAGATTTTAATCCAAATCCAAAGCAATCTCCATATCGCTAGTAAAATGTGCAAAATGCTGTCCAAAACAATTTAGGGTTTCTCCTTGGAAAAGAAATGACAAAAAGCCTGAAAATAATGGATTTATTAAGGCATTTCTATCAGCCTATACCTTTTAACTGATGAAGAGAATTCAATATGCTGTCCAAGACATTCTGAATAAATTTATTTTGGACAGATGTGGTGGGAAGGGGAAAAAGGAGATTTCAGATCATTCTCTTATTTCGCATTGAAAAGAGAAACCTGCAAATTTGCTAACGTTCTGAAAAGTGTAGGTGTAAAAAAGGGAGATCGAGTAACTATCTATATGGGTAGAATTCCGGAATTAATAATTGCAATGCTCGCGTGCGCACGGATTGGGGCGATTCATTCAGTTGTTTACGGAGGATTTACAGTCGAAGCGCTTCATGAGAGATTGGAAGATAGTCAATCAAAAGTTTTAATTGTTAGCGATGGAGCTTATCAACGAGGAAAAATCGTCCCTCTCAAAGCAATCGCAGATGAAGCACTTCAACGCGCGGCAACGGTGGAAAGTGTTCTTGTTGTGAAAAGAACTGGCGAGCCGGTAAACATGGAATCCGGAAGAGATATGTGGTACCACGAATTGATGGCTTTGCCAATTGCGAATTCATACTGTGCAAATGAAATAATGGATGCTGAAGATCCGCTTTTTATTCTCTACACCTCCGGTACAACCGGAAAACCAAAGGCGATTCTGCATACGCACGGTGGCTATATGGTCGGAACGCACGCAACTCTTAAATACGTTTTTGATATTCATGAGGAGGATCGTTATTGGTGCGCCGCCGATCCAGGCTGGATCACCGGTCATAGTTATATAGTCTACGGACCTTTATTAAACGGGACAACGTCTTTCATGTACGAAGGAGCTCCGACTTATCCTTATCCAAATCGCTGGTGGCAAATGATTGAAAAGTATGGAGTGAATATCCTTTACACAGCACCGACAGCAATTCGCTGATTGATGAGATTTGGTGAAGCCTGGCCTAATCGACATGATCTTACTTCACTCCGCTTGCTTGGGTCTGTTGGCGAACCG
>JAHJVF010000088.1 GCA_018828505.1 Bacteroidota bacterium
AGGTCTGGCTGAAGAGCCGTGTGCGGGAAATCTGCAAGCACGGTTCTGTGAGGGGGTTCATAGTGAACTCCGAAAGGAGGTGGCTATGAACTCTACTCGACAAATCTTCAAACTCTCTTGCTTTGGTAATCATATCTTCATAATCTGTGAATATCTTTTTTCTAAAAAACTTCTTATCAAAAGTATCATTAAATTTTTCAATTACTCCGTTTCTCCAAGGTTCTCTCGGTGGAATAAAGAGTACAGTTACTTTTTGTGTCAAAGAAAATTTTATTATCTCTCCAAAGCTGTGTGGATATCTATTGCTTCCTCTAAATGATAATTCATTATCAAGTTGCAAGTAGTCAGGTCTTCCAAAGTCTTGCCAAAAGCGGATCAAACAAGGCAGTACATTTTCTGCTGCTTTTCCTTTTACCGGGTTTACATGAACACAATGAGTATCAACATCTATTATGTTAAGCCAATATATTCTTCCATAATTTGTAATGTATCTTGGTCCTACAAAATCCATTTGCTGAACATTTAGATAATCACCGCATGGATATTCGTGATTTTTGCTCTTTCTTTTTTCCGGTTGTCTTTTAAGTTTATTTCTCTTTATTGTCCATATTTCCGGAGGAGCTTCGCCCAACTGTTGAAACCCCCACTGAATACTTATTGCACCAATCTGCGAATATTCTGTGCTCTCTAATTGCTTTCTAATTGATACAATTTTTGTTTCTGTGTCTTTTGATATTTTTTTTAATTTGTTTTGGCCGCCGACTTGATTCTTCATACCAATTACCTTTCGGATTAAGTTTGTACCTACTTAACCATTTGTAAATCCATGCTCGACTTCTTTGCAGCTTCTTTGAAATTTTTGCCACTATTTCTTGAGAAAGATACAATCTAATTGCTTCTTTCCTTTTTTCTATATCGTTCATTTTTTCTCCTATTTTTTTAGGAGAAATTTAATCTTTTCTCATCTAAGTGTAAACGATCTTATGCTACACTTCCACCTTTAAACTGTCTACGATGTCTTGCTATTTTTTCTGTCTACGATGTTATGCTATTTATCAACTACGGATTAGAAAATGTATATCGTTCCGAATACTGGTTTACCTTATCCTCAATTCCATCAAATGCTACGATAACAAGTGCAAAATTGCAATATACACTAACCGACTGGAGCGTTACTAATTATTTTGCAGTTTGTAAGCTTTCGCAATATTATGCTTTTCAACAATTATGGGATGCTATTGGATCATCGCCGTTACTATTTTCTTATTTAAGTTACAATGGTGGAGAAACATCTTCAACTCAAGGTTTGATTGATGCAGTTAATGCTGCAAGAGGTAATGGTACGTTATACCTGGGCACCGCTTCTCAGGATGAGAATAATTCAAATTCATATGCAAAGGTTAACTTAATATTAATGGTCACTTTACCTCACCCCAAGTTTCAATTACTGCTCAAAACAACTTTATCTATGGAACTATTAAAGTAGGTGTAAATGCCTCAGCAACACAAAGAACTAGTCCTTATCCGTTTACTGCCACGGTCGGCAATACAGTTAACCTTGAAGCACAAGAACAGTATTATAATGGATATAACTGGATATGGAATGATACAGAAGCTCCAAATGCAAAAAGTCAATGGTTAAAAAATGGTAGTTTTGTAACTTTTAACATTCAGCACAGTTTTTCAGTAGCGCAAAACGATAATAATGCGACATACGAAGCGGGTTTGCGTAAGATTTGCAATGTTAACTTTCAAAATTCATTTACTGGTGTAGGCAATGGAGGTACTATCAGAGTAAATCAAACACAGTACAATTCACCGACATCAAATTTCCCGGTTGTAGAACAAAATCAAATTTCAGCCGAAGCAGTTGACCAAACAATTAACGGTATTAATTACACTTTTACACAATGGTCAGAAGCAGGTAGTACAAATAGAAGCTGGACGTTTAATCCAAATGAACATAAAACATATACTGCTTACTTCAGCGGAACACCACAACCGCCAACAATCGCAGTTACTCAAACACAAAATCAACCAATTAGACTTACATGGACAGCGAACCCAAATAGCAATGTGACTTACATAGTACATCGTGATGTTTATCACAAAGCGACAGGCTGGACACAGAGCTGGCAACAAATTGCAACTCTATTAAGCGGGTCCAATTCATATACAGACTGTGAGTATATATATGGTTGGGGCACTAACTCGTATTATTTGTATTACAAAGTAGAAGCATACTATACCCCAGAAAATACATCGAGCATGAGTAATATGATCAGTACAGAAGGATTTCAAAGCGGGCAACTTGTTAAAAACTCATTGAATGTTCCAACAGAATATGGAATAACGTCGTTTCCAAATCCATTTAATCCAACCACAACACTTTTATATAAACTCGTTGACGACTCAGACGTGCTACTTGAGATATATGACATAACCGGTAAGTTGGTTGACAAGTTAGTAAACGAACAAAAACAATCGGGCTATCATTCGGTTGTATGGAATACAACGAACATCAATGGAGAAAAATTATCAAGCGGAATATATATTTACTGATTCACAGCAAAGCCGACAAATGGTAAGAACGTTTATATTAAAACAGACAAGTTAATGTTGATGAAGTGAGAATTAGATTTTGTAGGGCGAAGCTGGCGCCCCGTAAGCCCCGACAAGTCGGGATAAACGGGATGTTCCACTTCGCTCTACATTAAAATAATCTCAATCAAAATCTGTCGATAAATTTGGGTCTCTTAGATGTTCAAAAAATCTTTTGATTTGTTTTGATGTAATCCTGCCGGTAGAAAGTTCGGGCAATTCATCTTCTCCGAAGAATCTTACATCTAATGTCTCATTACTTGCTTTTGCCTCACCACCAGTAAGTTCACAAAGAAAGAAAATTTTATAAAGATGATAAATAAATGGTGTATGTCCTTGCTTGTTTCTATCGTAGACGGCAAGAACTTTTTTTGTCTTCACAAGATAACCTGATTCTTCGAACACTTCCCTTTCAACATTTTCGCTTGGTGTTGAACCTACATCTGCCCAACCACCGGGGAGAGTCCACTTGCCGTCGACTTTTTCTTTCACAAGCAGAATTTTATTCTCTTTGAAAACAACTCCACGAACATCGACTTTTGGCGTTGAATGTCCCGCTTCACTTGCGAAAAATTTATTGATTTCGGATTTATCTTCACCGGTTTGAAGTGAAATTATTTCTGATGCGATCTCTCGAATTAAATTATACCGTTCGATCTCAAATTCGTTTTTAGTATAGTTCAATCCGCTTTGTGCAAGCGATTGAAGTTTCTGTGCCCATTCGAGCCATTTGGGAGTCATAGTATTCGATTTAAATTTCTAAATTAGATTTCAGGTAAGAAACAATTTCATTCAAGTCATCACTCAAAAAAACAATACCCTTGTCTCTGTTTTCCAAGATCATTCTTTCATCAATCAATTTGACTAGATCCTTCCAATAGTCTTTAACTGCCGCAATTGGTTTCTTCTCGATAATGTTTTTGTTTGCTAATTCCCATACGGCGGAAAGCTCAAGTAAAGTGCCGGTTCCCCCTTTTAGGACAATGTAACTATCGCCGAGTTCGATTAGCTTTGTAATTCTTTCAAAAAGATTTTTACAACGGATTTCTTTCTTTATGAATTTATTAGCTTCAAGTTTGAAATCACCTATTGTAACGCCAATAGTATAAGAGCCGGCTTCGCTTGCTCCCTTTGCTGCTGCTTCCATTGTGCCGTAAAATCCACCATTGCAAATTGTGAAACCGTGCTCTCCTAATTTCTTGCCGAGTTGATAGGCAAATTCGTATTCATTCTCTCCAGGTTTTGGAAATGATGAACCGAAAATTGTGACGATTTTATTTTTTATTTCTGCCACTGATTTACACAAATTCCACAGATAACAAACACAAATTTAATCTAAAAACTCCCAAGCAAGACCAAATCTAAATCCGATGTCATTTATTGGATAATATGGTTCGAGATAAAGTTTTCTGTTCGTAATATTTTCGATTGAAAGATAAACAATTGCCGATTCCTTGATTCTGCCCGAAGCTACTAGATCTAATTGATAATTTGATGGAATTTTTACTTGGGAATAATTGAAATCGAGAGAATCAATAGTCCGAACATTAACGTAATAAATCTTTTCCGGTGAAAAACCAAGACCATTGTACGAAGTAAAAAAGCTTACCCGGATACCGACATTCAAATCTAAACTTTCATTAAAGAACTTATCTTTGAAAAACAATCCAACATTTGAAGTTATTCGAGG
>JAHJVF010000089.1 GCA_018828505.1 Bacteroidota bacterium
AGGATCCTTCGGAAATTATCTATACTTATCTTATTTTTTACAAATTTTTTTTTAATGAACATTCTGGGTTTAACTTTTTTATTAAACCACTTAACATCTTTTTCGTTTCAATAACTTGTGAGAATACATGCTAAAGTAAATTTCTTTTTTTGCTTCAAATTCAGCGGCTTCAAATGCCTCTGTTTGATAATTGCTTCTTTGTTCTAAAACTTTTTCCTTGTCTCCATAAATGCTTTTATGTAACCTATTATACCACCTATAACAATTGCAGATAAGACTATTATTCCACTGTATTTCTCCGATCCTTTTTCTGTCCCAGTAGAAATGCAAGAGCCAATTACTACAATCAATCCTACACAAAAACCAACTACAAGTCCACCAACGGCGCCTGCCAAACCTCCTAGTATACCCCATCCAATTGATTTAGTTAAATTTGCATTGTCCGCATATCTTCTTTCGTTTTCTGCTTTTATTCTTTCGTTTTCTAAATAATTTAGTGCTTTTATTCTTTCGTTTTCTAAATAATTTAGTTGTTGAGTATTTTCATTTAAATATTGCTGTAAAAGATTTTTTAGATTGCTAATCACCTTTGGTAAATCATCGTTGAGTTTCTTTTCTAACTCTATAAATTGAACTACATTACAATCCCCTCCATTACTTTTAATTCCGCTTGCCCAGTTGAAGTTGTTGTATGTCTCAGCACGTAGAGGAAATATCCATTGGGTTTCTTGATTGATTTTATCAGTAAATGTGTCAATAAATTTAGCATTCATTGAAACGAAGTTACTGCCTGCTTTATAGTATTGTAGCTTGTTAAGTGAATTAATTATTCCAATGAGTTCATTAAGCTGATCTGATTGCTTTGAGTTTTCAAAAGGTTCGCAGTATTTCCAGTCTCTAACTTTCTCAAAAAGGTCAATAGCTTTTTTAGATGTCAGGAAGGTATTTCTATTTATTAACCGTTCTATCTTGTCTAAATAGTTGGTAGCATTACTACCTGAAATTTTTTGTTGATTGCAATGCTGTAAAATGTTTAAAGCTTTCTCAGTTGATTCCTTTTGAAGTTTCTTTAGTAATGATTGAATACTTGGTTTGGGACACAAATCAAGGTCAGATAAAGTTTTTAAAGAATAAAATCTGTCTGTATTAATTACTTTTTCAAGAACTATTGCAGCCTGAGTATCATTATTGTTTGCAGCTAATGCCTTAGCTTGAGTAAAACCTGCTTCAACCATTTGTGGCACGAGACTAAATCCTTTACTCGCATAATCTGCTGCTTCGTTTAATTTCCCTTGTATGTAGCAACTTCTGCCTGCGAACATATATGATTCTGCTGCCTGAAGTTTAATTGAATCAACAGTTGGTTTTTGTTCTGATAAATTTCTGTTTAAGTCGCCTGTTAAATAATTGGTAGTTACTGTTGCTCCTGCATTTGTTTCCGCAACAGCATACTTCGCAGCTTTTTTAAAGTATTCTTCGGCTTTGTTTAGTTCCAAGTGTTTTAGTGAATACATATAAATCAAACCAATTCTATGCAGAGCAAAAAAATCTGTTTGCTCAATTCTTTCTGCTTTTAATAAGTTATTCAAAGAATCTTCATAAAAGTCACTATCAAATATTGCGTTCTTTAAAAACTTTATACCTTGTTCAATATGGTATTGTCTTTCTTTTTGTATGTCAGGAATACGCAAAAGAACAGCAATGTTTCCTAAAAGTAAGTTGGTGATTCTTTGTCGTTCAATTAAAAGCGAAAGCCTCCAATCAAGCATAGAAGCCATATTGTTAACTTCACTTCTAAGTCCATCAATACTATAAGATATATCTTGAAGATTGTCAGATAACAATTCAAAACCTGCATTCAAATCCCCACAAACAGCGTTGGTTGATTCTTGAACTGCCAAAACTTGTTCTCTTGAGGCACCTCGAATAGCTTCGTTGAATTCACTCGTCTGTCGCGAAATAATTCCAGAAAATTCTCTTGTCTGCTGTTTGGTATTATCACTGACAGATTTGTTTACATCTTCAATATAAGATTGGTTTTGAATATGTCGGCTCCATTGAGATAAATAATTCTCGCCAGAGTAAGGGTTGTAGTAATAAGTTGCCATTTTTTTTCTCTCTAGTTTGATTTTACAATGTGTCTGACGTTGCCGCCAACTAGTATAATTACACCTTAAGCGATAACTGTGTTCTAACTAATTGCTATAAACTGATCGCTGAAAGCTCTAATGTATTTCAATTCCATATTTTTTTTGAAACGCTCTAAGTTTCTCCCAGGTTAGTTCTGAATTTTCTTTCTTGAAATCACTA
>JAHJVF010000090.1 GCA_018828505.1 Bacteroidota bacterium
ACTGGAGCGAATGCTAACATGTTGATGACCAGTACAGGAACCGATACTGTAATTATGAGAATTGATGCCGATACAGATATTGATGGACAAGCTGAAGTTTCATATCCTGTGGATGTAATTGGAGTTGCAACTCAGTACACTTCTGCTGCAACAGTCTATTTTGGTGGTTATCAAATACAGCCAAGATATTATGCTACAGATTTCATTTCACCAGCATCAGTTACTTTCAAAGTGAATATGAAAGTAAAGATTCTCGAAGGAGCATTTAATCGTGCTGAGGATTTACTATATGTCAGAGGTACCTTTAACAGTTGGGGAACTACCAATCAAATGACTGATGCTGATGGTGATTCAATTTATACAGTAACAGTATCAAATATCGGTAGTGGTGGTACTCAAATTGAGTTCAAATTCATGTACGTTGATGTAAGTGCCACCCAAGATAGATGGGAAAGTGATCCAGGGAGATTATACACTCTACTTGATGGTGCACAAGAAGTCGATGGCGGTTATTTTGATCGCGATGATAAAGTCTCTAAAAACATCAGCATGTACTTCTCATGTAATATGGAACTTGAAAAGTTATCAGGCAGATTTGATCCAGCCCGTGATACCGTTTCTGTTAATGGCTCATTCCAAGGATGGACACCCAAAGCCAATCGATTAATTCCAAACCCGCTTAATGTAGATATATATGAAGGTACATTTACCATATTAGGTGCTGAAACAGAAAGCATCGAGTTCAAATATTGGTATACTCCAAATAATTGGGAGAGTGTCGCAAACAGAACATACACTTTCACAGCCGGTGATGTAACCTCTGGTACTGCAACTTATACCGGTAACTTCAATAATGGAACATTAGAAACAGTACTCAACCAACCAGCCACATTAAAACTTACTGTTTATGTTCCACCTACTTCAGTCAGTGCGGTCAATGGGCAACCATTCCCAGCAATTAAAACTGTTCATGCTGCTGGTAGTGCATTACCTTTAAAATGGCCTGCTGGTGGTTGGCCTGATGCCGATTCAGTAAATATGGTCAAATTGTACGACGATGGTACGCATGGCGATCAGACTGCTGGAGATAAAATCTTTACTAATTCCATAACATTTGCTGCTTATACCGTTCTCAGAGTTGAATACAAGTATGGAGTAAACTTTGGAGATGCTGCCAATAATGGCGGTGGTAATGACAATGAGCAAGGGTTTGGAAGTAATCACGTTTTACAGATGCACAGATTTTTGGGCAGCGCAACAGTAGTGGACACATTTGCGGCAATGCGTGATCCATCATGGTTGAAAGACATTGTGCTAGTAGGTGTTGAAGATGAAATTGAGATTCCAAAGGTATATTCGTTATCTCAAAATTATCCAAATCCATTCAATCCGACTACAACGATACAATTCGGCTTGCCAAAAGAGAGCGCTGTTACATTAATGATTTATAATATCTTAGGTGAGCAAGTAGCAACGTTGATAAATAATGAAACACTCAACGCCGGTGAGTACAATTATGATTTCAACGCTTCGAGATTAGCAAGTGGAACTTACATTTATAGATTGACTGCCGGGGAATTCAGTCAAACTAAAAAGATGATACTTTTAAAGTAAAGTTCCTCAAACTTAATTCATAAAAAAAGCCCGTCAGAAATGGCGGGCTTTTTTTTTGTCATTAAATGGAGTCCATCCCGACAACGTCTAATGCAAAAAAAGACTTCAAAAGTCTCTGAGACCTGCCCGCCATGTTTAGCTCAGAGAGGCAGGCGGGTTTGTCCACCAGCCCGCCTGCCTCACGAGATACGATTGGGCGGGCAGGTTGTAGACTTTTGAAGTTTCTTTCATCTATTTTTATGTATACAGACAATGGAAATCCATCTCTTCGGGACAAGAGCATTAATTGGAAATATTAAAAGAATGAATTATTAGACATTCCATATCTCGACATCGAGATAGGTATGTTAAGATATGGAATGTCTTGCGCGTTGTGTTAACCCCGTTAGGAGTTATATATTTATGGCGCAGCCATGGAGCTTGTGTATTAAGTGCGTTTGTCATTCCGATCCCGATAGTCGCAATACAATCGAGCCTGCTTGCCGAATGAATCTTATCGAATGAATCGTTCAGCCCGCCTGCCAAAGAACTTGTTCGGCGGGCAGGCAGGCAAGTCGGGAGAGAAATCCTTGATTCTGTTTAGATTTCTTCCCGCTTTGCGGGACTTCGCTCCTTCGACCAGCCCGCCTCGTATATAAAAAATGGGGGGGGGGCCTGCCCGCCCAGTAAGATCTCGCCCGCCTGCCTCACGAGAAGCAACGTGGCGGGCAGGTGAGGCAGGCGGGCGGGAATGACAATTTGATAGTTGTGCAACAGACTCGGCAGGCTGTACGAGGTTGTCAAAAAATAATTAACACTGAATCCGATACGTTTGCTTTGGAGGGGGCCACGGTGCGTAAAACAGGAAAAATAATCGAGTTGCGTAACAATAAAAAAAGCTTCGCGCTTTTAACCTGCCTGCCGTAGGCATGGCAGGCAGTCCCGAAGCTTTCACAGAAAAATTCCGTTATGTTATTTTAGAGTAAAAACTACTGGGACGGCAACTTTTACTTTAACCGGTTTTCCTCTTTGCTTACCCGGCTTGAACTTCGTATCCTTTATTGCTTTTTCGGCAGCTTCATCGCAACCGGCACCGATTCCTTTCAGCACCTCTGTCTTAGTTACTTCACCTTTTTCATTTACATAAGCAAGAATGTAGACTTTACCTTCAACTCCGGCTCGTTTTGCAATTTCCGGATAAGTAATTTTTTGTTGAATGGCTAGAATTCCGCCAATCGGTTCCGGCATATCTTCAACGACTTCAAAATATGTAACTTCATCCTCAATA
>JAHJVF010000091.1 GCA_018828505.1 Bacteroidota bacterium
AGAGAACGATTGGGAATGGACTTTTTTTCGGCATACTTAACTCCAACCCGCCAAAACATAGCTATCTTGTGGCAGGTTGGTAGAAATATAGTATATTGAAATATATCTAATAATAAGGTTGAATACAATATTTAATACGTCATCGTATTTATGAATTCATGTACTAAGCAGCGAATCCCTTTATCCATAAGATATTTTACGGATGAAGGTTTAAGTTCGATGAGGTCTTCAATAAAAATATCTCTCGAAATGGTTTGAGATTCATCAGACATAAATTAACAAAAGCGAATTTGAAAAACTCTTATCACTTTTTTTTGCTCGGGAGACCGATTAGCAAACCTGCAACACCACCATAAATAGTAGATATGTACCAGGTTGAGGTAATCGGACAAGTTCCCGAGTAGCATCCGATAAAATAATAATATGCAAAACCAATCGCAGAACCTGCAATTATTGCAAATGAGATGCGGAACTTGGTATTACTCAAAAGTGATTTCATTGAATTATTTCTTTTTTGATTTTAAAGTACTCAATCCAAATGGCAGATATGCGGGACATACACCTACGAACGAAGTTACTAATGGCAAAATTCCGATGAATCCCCACCAATTGTTTTGAGGATCGATCAATGCGAAAATCAGTAAAACGATTCCTGCGATAATCCTGATCGACTTGTCAATTGAACCAATATTTTTTTTCATTTTATATTCCTTTTGAGCTTGTTAATAAATAACCTAATAATGCGAAATAGATCGTCGAAATTTTCGGATTACAAAGAAGCGGACAAACTCCACCTGTTCTTTTCTGAAAAAAATTACCAATGAAGAATCCAGCAACTGCACCGACAATTATTCCACCAATCTGCAACTCATTCATTATATAGTCTCTTTCATAACTTTTGTTAAAACTTCCTCAACGTTCTTTGCGACTTCATCAACACCCTTCATCTCGAATTTTTCTATCATTACAGAAGGCAAAGGCATCGAAAGAAATGTTTCACCCTTTTCAGAGTAAACGTTTATTTTGCAGGGCATCAACACGCCGTATTCTTTATTCGTTCCGAGAACTTCATTTGCAAATTTTGCATTGCAAACTTCAACGATTGAATAATTCTCAATCTCAAAGCCTTTTTCCTTAAGAGTCTCCTGAACATTATGAACGTGTAATACTCTAAAACTGTTTTCAGCAACTTTAGTCTGCAGGTCTTCAAGTGTTTTGTCAAAACTTTTTGATGATTTTAATCTAAGATTCATTTTCTCTCCCTCAATTTTTATTAAACGCATTTCTCAATATCTCTTCACTTTTCGTACCGACTAACATTTCTTTAACAATTCCATTTTCAAAAATCATTGTTGACGGTGTTCCCATCACTCCAAAAACTCTCGCTATGCGGAAATCACCGCTGATATCTATCGACACAACATTTTTCAATTCTCTTTTCAGTTTATCGATTACTGGTGCTTGTACTTTACATGGGCCACAGCTCGGTGAATAAAAATAAATAAGCGACTTACCTTTTTCTAATGCTTTTCTAATTTCTGTTGATATTTGGCTTAAATCTATTGAAGATCCGACTATTTTTTTGCTCCGCCGAATCATATAAAACTGAAATATTCCTACAAGCGAAATTATTCCAACAATTGTTAAAATTACGTATGTCATCTTCTAACTTTTTTATTGATTTGATGCAAAATATGAAATATGGTTTCAAAGAAGTTAGTTAAAAATCTTGCCCTTTTTACTTTTAACCAAAAGCGCATCCACAAAAACTTGAGTTAAGGACTAAAGTCCAAAGAGATTAGCCTGCCACATCATAGCGTCGTCGTGGCAGGTATGTTTATGTAAGAGATTGTCCAAAAAGTAGAAATTTGTCAGGTTGAGCTTGCCTGCCCGACGCAGACGGGTCGAAACCTGACAGAATTTTATAAAAGTCACACTTCGATAAACTCAGTGTGACAAAAACAATTACTTTTTGGACTGCCACTGTTTTTCCTCAAAATTAGATCGGCTTTAGCCAAACTTCAAGTTTGACTAAAGTCACTTCTACTCGTGTCCAATCTATTCCCCGAACTGAAGTTTGGGGCAATGCATCTTGTTTCTCATTCCTACAACATAACAGATAATATTATTTTTTCTCCACTAACTTGAGAACATTCATCAATCTTTCGTGAGCACCTTTGGGCAGGTCGGCAGAATAATTTTTATACAAAGTAACAGTCTTTTCCAGTGAATCATAAAAATTAGTACAGTTTTCACATTCTATTAAATGATCCTGAATTGCAAGGCAAACCGGTGAATCGGGTAATTCACCAAGATGCTCACAGACTTGATTTATAACTTCTTTACAAGTCAAATTATTTTTCGAAATATGATTTAAGTTCATTTCTTAAAAAGAATCTTGCTCTGTGTAATCTTGATTTCACTGCCGGAACACTCAAATCGAGCGTCTCAGCTGTTTCTTGTGTCGATAATCCTTCAACATCTCTCAACAAGAAAACCATTCTGTATTCCGGCCCCAGCTTTTGAATTGCAGCATCCATTAATTCCTTCAGCTCATCATTAAGGACTTTTTCAGCCGGAATATCTGTCCAGTGTTCTGCTGCGGGCTCTTCGATCGTTTGCTCATCATCATCAAATGAATGAAACTGTGTATGACGGACCTCAGATCTTGCAAGCATAAGACAATGATTAACAACAATTCGATATAACCAGGTTGAGAATTTCGAATTCCCATCGAATTGATATAACGACTTTATCACGCTTATAAAAGTCTCCTGCATCGTATTCTCTGCTTTATCTTTATTTCTGCAGACTTTAAATGCAAAACTGTAAACCGTCTTCTCATATTTTGTAACCAAATCGGAGAGGGATTTTTTATCCCCCGCTTTGGCACTCTCTATAAGTTCTAGTTCTTTAGCTTCGATCATTTGATGAGTTTAATTTAGAAAAGTTGCACAAAGATAAGAAAAATTACGTGAGATTTCGTTGAGGCAACATCTGATGAGGATCAAGAATAACCATTAAATATAATAATGGCTAAGATGAGGAAAGAATAGACCAATTTCTTAGTCTATTCTAATAAAATGAACTGCAACTTGCACTTAAATCAAATTGCAGTTTGTAATTACCAGTAAACGTTAAATTAAAAACGTCTTCCGCCGCCGAAGGAACCACGACGATTTTGACCGCCGCCGCCACCACCGCCTCTGCGATTATCAGTTTTCGGACGAGCTTCGTTGACTACGATTTTTTTTCCTTTTAGATCTTTTCCGTTAAGTTCGCTGATTGCTTTTTCTCCCTCAGCTTTGCTTTGCATTTCGACAAAGCCGAATCCTTTCGAATCCTGAGAGAACATATCGCGAATTACTTTTGCACTTTTAGGGGTGCCGTAAGTACCAAAAAGTTGATTTAAATCATTGTCGGTTACTTCTTTGGATAAATTTCCAACGTAAATGTTCATTTTTTAATCCTTAAGTGTTAAAAAATTAGTTAATATTATTTAAAATACTGCCAAATGGCAGAATAAACCGCAAAAAATAAATTGTGAAATTTAAAAAGGTGAGAAATCTTTTATCTATAAATTATTTTTGCTGAAACAATATAAGTGTATTTCATAAAATAACCAAACTGGAGGGTAGGAAAGAGACTAAGGCGGAGGCAAAGGCTGAGAAAACCTTGCTCGATTTAGGGTTGGTTAAATTTAACCAGTTTCTTCAACTTCAAACTCAAGAATTTAGAATAAGGCTTATATAATGAGTCTGTTGCCGCACTTTATTATGTCACTTCGAGCGGAGCGAGAAGTCTAAAAAGATGCTAAAATAATATTCCTCACCCGCCAAAAGTCGGATTCGGAATGATAATTTGATAGTTGTGTAACACACTCATAATTTGATTAAAAATCATTATCGCATGTAGTTGAAACTAATACTTCTCATCTCTAACTTTCGGATAATTATTAAAACTAATTTCGGTGTTACTGTATGGCGAATTTTGAAACTGCATTTGAAGAAGTAAAAAAATTAGTCCTCGATTTCCAACAAAACGAATCACTCTTTCTTTCTCCGAACTATACCGAGTCGCAAATTAGAATTGATTTCATAAATAAATTTTTTACTGCACTTGGCTGGGATGTCGATCACAACATTCAAAAAAATCCTTATGAGCAGGAAGTCCAGGTTGAAACAAAAGTCCACGTTGCCCACTCACAAAAACGGGCAGATTATTCATTTTACATTCAGCCGAACTTTAGGGATGTTAAATTTTTTGTGGAAGCAAAAAAGCCCTCTAAAAATCTTTCAAATGCGAATGACTATTTTCAAACATGCCGATATGGCTGGAATGCCGGAACACAAATTGTGTTTCTTACAGACTTCGAAGAATTTCACATTCTCGACTGCAGAACTAAACCCGCAATAGATACGATCCTGAACTGTAAAATTAAGGATTACCATTATTCGGATTACCAAGACAGAGAAAAATTTTCCGAAATATTTTGGCTGATAAACCGCGATGCTGTTGCAGATCATTCGATTGAAAAGTTCGCAGATAAATTACCGAAGCCGCGCGGAAAAGCAATTCGAAAAGGGCTACATAGAGGGGATTTTCTATCGATCGATGAAGCATTCCTTGAAGAGCTTGACGAAATCCGAAATGAACTCGCAAAAGCTTTTAAGAAAAATAATTCGCACCTCGAAAGTGAACAGCTTACCGAAATGACGCAGCGTACTATCGACCGGCTTGTTTTCATTCGATTCTTAGAAGATAAGCAGATCGAGCCTGATCATATAATTGATGGTCTTTTGCGCGAAGTTGGGACAAATTCCGCTTCAACAGTCTGGCAGAAATTTATTCGGGCGGGCAGAACTCTTGATGCGAAGTACAACGGGATCGTATTCAAAAAACATTTTATCGATTCAAATGATTTTCACGAGCCTGATGACAAAACCTTCACATCGATATGTGAAGAGCTTGCCCATGTAAATTCACCATACAATTTCGATATAATACCGATTCACATTCTTGGCTCGATCTACGAAAGGTTTTTAGGAAAGGTTGTTATTGCGACCGACAAACGAGCACGAATTGAGGAGAAACCTGAAGTACGAAAAGCCGGTGGAGTTTATTATACACCGCAGTACATCGTAAATTATATTGTCGATAACACAGTTGGAAAACTTATTGAAGGCAAAACTCCCAAAGAAATTTCGAAGATGAGATTTGCGGATATTTCCTGCGGAAGCGGTTCTTTTCTAATAACTGTGTTCGATCGTCTTTTGGAGTATCACCGAAAATGGTATCAGAATAATTCCGAGCAGGCGAAAAAGGATGGATGCATTCTGAGCGATGGCAGATGGGTGCTTTCACTCAAACAAAAACAAAATATTTTAACGAATAATATTTACGGAGTCGATCTTGACCATCAGGCGGTTGAAGTTACACAGCTTTCACTCTACTTGAAATTGTTGGAAGATGAAACCACGGCAACTACGCATGAAACCTGGGTGATGTTTAAAGAACAATTACTGCCGAACTTGAACAATAATATTGTTTGCGGAAATAGTCTAATAGGAACTGATATTCTTGACCTCACCCTATTTCCCTCTCCTACATTAGAAGAGCGACAAAGGGAGAGGTTTGACGAACTGAAGCTCAAACCGATGAACTTTGAAGATGTTTTCCCCGAAATCATGTCCAACGGTGGCTTTGATGCGATTGTTGGGAATCCACCGTACATTCCTATTGAATCATTTAGTGAAAATGAAAAGAAATACTATCAGAATAAGTTTCCAGAGTTTAAAAGAAAATATGATTCATCTGTAGTTTTTATATCAAAGGCATTAAGCTTATTAAATGAGCAAGGATTATTAAGTTATATCTCTTCACAAACATGGGAAACAGGAGAAAACTATTCTGAATTTAGAAAAAAAGTATTTTTAAACTATGGTTGTTTTGAATTAATTAATCTGCCATACAATATTTTCAAAGATGCCTATGTAGATACAGGCATTTTTATATTTTCTAAAGCAAAACAAAAAAGCTATAGGTTTTATAGTTACAGCAAAAAGAAAAAAATTGATGCAATACAAAATTTGCAATTCGAATTGATTGATTGTTCATATATAAAAGAACCAGACTATAAGTTGGTCTTCAGCAAAAACGTTAATCAAGTTTTACGGAAGTTTTCCGCAAGTGATTTTATAAGTCTTGGTGAAATTACTATTTCAACCCAAGGTTTATCTGCAAGTAAATTTAAAGAAACCACCAATTTGAATGACAAATGGACGTTGCCATTTTATAATGCTTCAGTTAAGCGTTATTCTTTTTCCATTGATAGCAGTTACTATGTCAATCTTAAAAACATGAAATCACTATTTCAATTTTATGAGGAAAAAGATAAAATACTTATAAGAAGAATAATTAACAGGCAAGACAGATTAGACGCAGTTTATTTTAATAAAGCAGGTGTTTTTAAGAAAGATCTCAATCCATTTATCTTAAATAATGCTGAGTTTGATATAAGGTACATTATTGCACTAATAAATAGTAGACTATTTTCATGGATATATCTTAATAGTTCTTCAATTGCAACAAAAGATGATTTTAGGCAAACGACTTTGGCTGAATTAAGAAAACTGCCAATTAGAAAAATTTCAGAAAAACAAAAAAATATTCACGACAAACTCGTTCATCTCGTCAATCAAGTCCTCGAATCAAAAAAGCAATTAGCCGCAGCCAAAACCGAAAGCGAAAAAGAATATCTCGAAAAGAAATGCAATTCAATCGACCGTCAAATCGATCAGCTTGTGTATGAACTGTACGGCTTAACCGAAGAGGAGATAAAAATTGTAGAGGGTGCAAAGTGACCTCTCCCCTCTCCTTTTTTAGGAGAGGGGCGGGGGTGAGGTCTAAAACAAAGCTATGACACAACATTTTAACCGTACCACAGAAAAAGAAAAACGCAGACTGCTCCGGCAAAACCAAACACCGGCAGAAACTATAATTTGGAGATTCCTAAGAAACCGACAAACAGCAGGAATAAAATTCAGAAGACAATATTCAATTGATTGGTATATCATAGACTTCTATGCACCCAAACTCAAGCTTGCAATTGAAATTGACGGAAGCATTCACGATCTGCCGGAACAAAAACCTCACGATACGGAACGACAGAATTATCTTGAGAACTTCGGAATAACTTTTCTTCGAATAAGAAACGAAGAAATATTTGACAATCCAGACAAAGTTTTCGAAAAAATTGAAGATCAAATAAAGCTGCTGCAAAACTAAGGATTGGTCACTCTGACCCCGATGAAAATTGGGGAAGAGTCTCAAAATTATAAGAAAGAGATTCTTCATCCGCCGATGGCGGATCCAGAATGACAACTCAAATTTTTAAGACAGACTCTTTATGAAAAAAATTCACGCAACTTTCGGAAGTTGTTTTTGAGCGAGTAATAAATCTTCTTCGCTGAATTGAATATTTCCAAGGTTATTGGTTAAATACTCCTCGTAAGCCTGCATATCAAAATGTCCATGCCCGGATAGACTAAAAGCAATAGTCTTTGATGTACCTTCCATTTTACAATTCAGAGCTTCATCAATTGCAGCTTTTACAGCGTGTGTTGCTTCGGGTGCGGGTATAATACCTTCTGTTTTTGCGAAGAGGATTCCTGCTTTGAAACATTCAAGCTGTTCTTCTGCTTGAGCTTTTATCAAATTTAATTCTTTGAGATGACTTACAAGCGGAGCCATTCCATGATATCGTAATCCACCGGCATGAATTGCAGGCGGAATGAAAGTGCTTCCAAGCGTATGCATTTTTACGAGTGGAGTTAAATGTCCAGTATCTCCAAAATCGTAAGCGTAGAGCCCTTTTGTAAGGCTCGGACAAGCGGAAGATTCGACAGCAATTGCCTGAATTTTCTTTCCGCCTCTTAACATTTCTCCGATAAACGGAAATGCAAATCCTCCAAAATTACTTCCGCCGCCAACGCATCCAATAATAATATCAGGATAATCATTCGCCATTTCAAATTGTAACAGAGCTTCATTACCGATAATTGTCTGATGCAATAGAACATGATTCAAGACACTGCCTAAGCTGTATTTAGTATCATCATTAGTTGCGGCAATTTCCACTGCTTCACTAATTGCGATTCCTAAACTTCCGGGATTGTCAGGATCGTTTTCTAAAATATTTCTTCCAGAATTCGTTTTTTGGCTGGGACTTGCTGTAACATTGGCTCCATAACTTTGTATCATCGCTTTTCGATACGGCTTCTGTTCAAAACTTACTCGAACCATGAAGACTTCAACATCAAGTCCGAACATCGCACCCGCGAAGGCCAATGCTGATCCCCACTGTCCTGCCCCCGTTTCTGTCGTTAATTTTTTCACACCTGCATTTTTATTGTAGAATGCTTGGGGGATTGCAGTATTTGGCTTATGGCTTCCGGTTGGACTTGTACCTTCGTACTTGTAATAAATCTTCGCCGGAGTATCAAGCTCACGCTCTAAATTCAAAGCACGAATCAATGGTGATGGTCTCCAAATTTTATATGCTTCACGCACCGGTTCAGGTATTTCAATAAATCTCTCCCCGCTGACTTCCTGAAGAATTAATTCCATCGGGAACAAGGGAGAAAGATCAGCCGGACCAATAGGTTGTTTGGTCCCCGGATGAAGCACAGGCGGCAACGGTACAGGCAAATCTGAAATAATGTTATAATAAAATTTGGGTAACTCGTTTTCGGTTAGATTGTATTTTCGTTGTGACATGAATAGTCTCCTTTAAAATTTACAATTCAATATTGAATTGGATTAATTAAAATTAAATTGAAAAATTATTTGGTTTCCGCGGAAGCGGTCAACGAGATATGTTCGGCCTCAGCGAGGCCACCAAAGGAAGGAGACTAAGCGATAAGTATAAGACTCATATGTGTATTTGTTAATCACAACTCCAAAATATAATGGGAAGAGTACAATGTCAAGAAGAAACTCGCAAATTCTAAATTTTTTTTTAAGTCAACCTCAGCTCAGCATATCAAAGTATAATTGAACTTAATATCAACCCTTGTTTTTTCTCTTCATAAGAATAAAATAAAGAACGAAGGCAATTATAAACCCAACAAACCATGCATAATCATACAAAAACCGGAGTGAGGGTATAACCAATCCGATCAGTGCGACAAACACTCCGGCAGCAAGTGCATAGATTGATTTAACATTAAATCCTTTTTTGAATTCATACTCACCGTTGCGGAGATATAAATCCCGTACATTTAATTTTCTTTTTCTGATCAAAAAGTAATCGCAGATTAGAATTCCGGCAATAGGACCAAGAAAACTTGAATAACCAATCAACCACCCAAAAATATATGCGCTGTAATCCGAAAGAAGTTTCCACGGCATCATTACGATTCCAATTACTGCTGTTATCAGTCCGCCGCGAACGAAATTAATTTTCTTCGGATAAAGATTAGAAAAATCGTTAGCAGGCGAAACAACATTTGCCGCGATGTTTGTTGTTAAAGTTGCAACAAGCAATGAAACCAATGAAAGAAAGATTACGATCGGACTGTCAAATTTGGAAAGTAAAACAACCGGGTCCCAAATCGCTTCACCGAAAATAATTATTGTTGCTGAAGTAACTGCAATCCCGATAAATGAGAAGAGTGCCATTGTTGGTGGAAGTCCAATTGCCTGTCCGACCATTTGTGATTTTTGACTTTTTGCATATCGTGTGAAGTCTGGAATATTTAATGAGAGTGTTGCCCAGAATCCTACCATTCCGGTTAATGATGGAATAAAAAATTTCCAAAATTCTCCTGAGGTTTGAAATTTACTTGGCTGATTTAAAATAGGTCCGAAACTTCCAACCGATTGATACGCCCAAGCTAAAAGTACAAATCCCATAAGAATCAAAAATGGTGCGGCGAGAGATTCGAGCCATTTGATAGATTCGGTTCCTTTAACTATGAAGTAAACATTCATCAACCAGAAAATTATGAAACTGAAGGCAGAACCAAACGAGAAGTCTCCCCATGCAGGAAATAAAATTGTGATCATCGAATTCAATGCTTGTCCGCCAATCCAGGTTTGAATTCCGAACCAACCGCAAGCAACAATGCCTCTTAACAATGCCGGAACGTTTGAACCGATCGTCCCGAATGATGAGCGAGCTAATATTGGAAAAGGGATTCCGAATTTAGTACCTGCATGCGCATTCAGGATCATCGGAATCAAAACAATTATATTTCCGAGAGTGATCGTTAAAAGTGCCTGCCACCAATTCATTCCGCCAGCGATCAAGCCGCTTGCAAGCATGTAAGTTGGAATGCAAACGCTCATTCCAATCCAGAGTGCAGCGTAGTTGTATGTTCCCCACGTCCGTTCAGAAATTTTTGTTGGTGCAAGATCGTGGTTTATCAGATTACTGTCATGAATATCGCTGACATCCGTTTCGATCAATTCATGGCGGTTGAACAAACTCATTACCCTCCTTCGTTTTGTGTTATTCTCAGTATAAAATTATTCTAATACCGTTTCAAAAAAATAATCTATCATTTTTATACTGCACAAAGCACTATAAAGATTTATTCTGCCAGTCGACGGACAGTAGAAATAACGAAAATAAAAAACGAAATGTTAATTATTTGAAACGGCACTAGCATCAGAAAAATTATTAACTCATGTTACGCAGAAATATTATTGATTGTCATTCTGATCCCGATTCATCGGGAGAAGAATCTAAAAAAACTCTTTTTTTCGCTTGTTAGATTCTTCTCCGAAGGAGTCCTTGGGACACTCCACTTCGTTCCGTTCAGAATGACATCCTGTGTAAGGTAACTTATTAATTACACGCCGATGATTTTAATTA
>JAHJVF010000092.1 GCA_018828505.1 Bacteroidota bacterium
GAAGATTCAAACCTTGAGGGTTGATCGTAACGTTTATGTTGTATTAACCCTCAAGGTTGAGAGTTTCACTTTTCCAACCTTGAAGGTTTTTAACCGTGAACTCCAAGTTCAACCTTCAAGGTTTTATAAATTCTCTCTAATAAAATTTGTAATCATCGTGAAAAGCTGTTCGCGGGTTTTTCCGCCGGAAATTCCGTGATTTTTTCCGGGGTAGGACATTACTTCAAGGTTGCGAAGATTCCAACCTTGAAGGTTTTTAACCGTGTTAACTCCAAGTTCAACCTTCAAGGTTTTACCAATCAGAGATTCTCTCTAATAAAATTTGTAATCATTGTGAAAAGCTGTTCGCGGGTTTTTCCGCCGGAAATTCCGTGATTTTTTCCGGGATAGAACATTACTTGAAATTGCTTATTTGCTTTAACCAATTCTTCTACCAACACGACTGTATTTTGAAAATGCACATTGTCATCCGCAGTTCCGTGAATGAGTAAAAGTTTGCCTTTGAGCTTGTCAACCTTATTCAGAATTGATCCCCTCTCATATCCATCGGGATTTAATTGTGGAGTTGACATATATCGTTCAGTATAAATAGTATCGTAAAATTTCCAATCTGTAACCGATGCCACTGCAACTGCCGATTTAAAATACTCATTACCTTCCATAATAGTTAATGCAGATATATATCCGCCATAACTCCAACCCCAAATTCCGATTCGTTCTCCATCAACATAAGGAAGCGTTATCAAATATTTTGCTCCTTCGATCTGGTCATTCACCTCCCAGTGCCCTAAATTTTTATAAACAATATTCTTAAAAGATTTTCCTCGCCCGCCTGTTCCTCGATTATCGAGCATAAAAATTATATAACCTTCTTGAGCAAGCATCTGATACCAAAGATACTGTCCTCCCTGCCAGGCATTGCGTACAATTTGGCTTCCGGGTCCGGAATAATTGTAAACAAGTACCGGATATTTTTTCGAGGGATCAAAATCTTTGGGTTTAATTATCATCGCATTAAGCTGTACTCCATCACTGGTACTGAAACTTAAAAATTCAGGCGGAGCAAATGCATATTCCTCCAAAGTATTTTTCAATTGCTCGTTGTCAACTAAAACTTCGATTAATTTTCCATCCGATGATTCTAATTGAATTTTCGTGACAGAGTTAATATTTGAAAATGACCTTATGAAATATTTTGAATTGGGTGAGAAGTTGATCGAATTGTTACCGTCATCCTTTGTGATTCGTTCTAAACCTTTTCCGTTCAGTTTTATTTTATAAAGATGCCTTAATGTTGGATCGTTCATTCCTGAAATAAAATAAATAACTTGATTCTTCTCATCAAATGAACTTAAAGAGGTGACCTCCCAATTCCCTTTTGTGATTTGCCTAATCATTTTTCCATTTAAATCATAAAGGTAAAAATGTTTATACCCGCTTCGTTCCGAAGTGATCAAAAAATGTTTTCGATCTTTGAGAAAAATTAAATTCGCATCTTCAACATCCACCCAGCAGGAGTCTGTATCGGTGTAGATCACTTTTGATTTTCCGCTCTTTGAGTCAGCAAAGAGGAGCTCAAGTTTATTCTGCAAGCGATTCATTCGTGTTATGGATAATACTCCGGGATTTTCAGTCCAGCGAATTCTTGGAATGTAAACGTCGGTTTCATTACCGCTATCCATCCAGGTGGTTAAACCGGATTTAAGCTCAATCACACCAATTTTCACAATTGAATTTTTATCTCCCGCTTTGGGATATCTCATTTTAATCGAATTAAAGTAAAGCGAATCGAATTGTTGAATTTCAATTTCAGGGACGGGCGATTGATCCAATCGCCAAAATGCAATTTCATTTCCATCGGGAGAGAACTGCCATCCATCAATTATGGAAAATTCTTCTTCATAAACCCAATCGAAGTGACCGTTTAGTATCACTCCATTGCCATCGTGTGTCAATTGCCTTTCGGTTTGAGAGGATAAATCATAGACATATATATTATCTTTTGTTACATAACCTAATTTTGTACCGTCTTCTGAGAACTTGACGTTCATTGTGCTGCCGGAGGTTTCAATTTCAGAAAATCTTTTTTCTTTGAGATCGTAGATATAAATGACTCCTCCGCTTTTCAGCGCGCGAGCAGGTAGCATTCCCGTAAACAGAATGTATCTTTCATTCGGAGAGAAGCTATAGTTCATAATTGAGAAGGGTTTGTCTGAATCCTCAAGTTTTAATTCAGATGCTTTTAAAAATACATTTCGCTTTTTGTTCTTAATATTATAAACCCAAATGTCAGTCGTTCGAGTTGACGTATCCGTTTCGAGATATGTGAATTTTTCGCCGCCGGCAATCCATTGTACACCTCTGAGCGATTTGCCCATAAACTTCATACTGCCATAAATTTCTTCAATTGTAAATTTTTTCGTCCCGTTTTGTGCAAAAGCAACTGAAACGAAGAGTAGAAAAATTGTAAAAATTTTATTTAATCGATTCATCTTTACCTCAAATATATTTTTTACTTTACATCTTTGAGCTTATGGGGCTGAATAAAATAATGTGTTATCTAAATTCTTTTACTGACACAAAGACTCGAAGGACTCGCGAAGAATAATTACTAAAACTCTATTCATATTTTTTCAATGATCAATCAAAAGTGAAATATCTTTAATGACGTAAGTCGGTTCAATCTCTCTCCCGTTTTTTTCGTAATTGGGAGTTACGCCGCTAAGAACCAAAGCCGAATCTATTCCGTGATAATTTCCCATTGCAATATCAGTTTCAATTCGATCACCGATGATCAAGCATTCGTTTTTGGGAAGATTCAACTTTTTAAGTGCCCGCTCGATTATTAATCGAGAAGGTTTTCCGAAACTTATTTCGAGGTTTCTATCGGTCAACCTCTCTAATGCAGCAATTGTGGCACCCGCATCTGGGATTTCATCATTCTCAATAGGACAGGTTAAGTCCGTATTCGCAGCAAAAAATCTTGCGCCACGCTTAAGTGCATTTTGGGCAATGTGAAATTTGTCAAATGTTAATGTTCGGTCGAGAGAGATTAGAACTATATCTATTTCGTTAACGACTTTGGTTGTCTCAATTCCGTATTCATTCAAACAATTAATCAGCGGCTCTTCACCAATAACAAATACTCTTTCGTTCTGATGATTTTCAGTCAAATAATCTCTCGTCACTTCTGTAGTTGTGATAATATCCTCTGGTCTGCACGAAATACCGAACCTATTCAGCTTTTGAGCATAGATTTCTTTCCCGCTCGTTGTACGGTTCGAAATAAAAACAAACTTTTTATTCTTCGAAACAACTTGGTTTATTGCGTCATTGGCTTTATGAATTAGTTGATTCTCGCGGTAAACAGTACCATCGAGGTCGAATATGAACCCATTATAATTTGAAAGAAAATCCATCAATGCAAAATAGAAAATAAATAGTGAAGGCTCAAAGAAACTTTATTAGAATTTAAATACAGTTGGACGCAGCGTAATTACACGCTTTATCAATAAGCTAAACATTCTCTTGAAACTAAGTCCTTCGATTCATAAAATTGATGACGAATTTATTCACTCAGGACTTAGTGCTGAGTGAGCACTTTTCATTGCAACTACAGGCACGCCTGCGTGCCGTAACGCATAAGAGAAAGCACTTTGGCGTGCAGGCGCACGAATACGTAACCGTAATTGCGAATCGAAGCACTAAGGTCTCAATTACTGTTTATCTGAAAGAGTTTAATTAAATTTTTATCGACCAATTTAATTTCCCCACAAGACAGATTCCCCAATCTTCCCAAAATCAAATCCTTACTGAGTGTTGCGATCTTGTTTAACCGAAGAAGTGATTGTTTTTTAAGCCCATTTTCCTCAGTCGCGGAGATAAAAATATCTGTGGATTCAACTTTAAATGCTTGGGATGATAAAAAAGCAACTGTAACATCGAGCGTACTTGCAACTAATATAAATGCAGAACGATTTTTTTGTCCTTGCAAATCAGTAAACGGAAAAGGAACTAAAACAATGTCTCCCTTCTTCATTTATACTTTTCTTTCAGATCGCTCACAGTATATATATCTTTTTCCTTTTCAAGATACTTAAAGCTGGATGACTTAGATGAAAGTTCCTCAATTCCTTTTTGTAAGATCTCTTCCTCGTATTTAGATTGAAGAAATTCTGCAAAGTGTAAGACTTCTACTATTCTATCCTCAGACATTTTCTCCAAAAAGCTTACAGTTTTATTGATCAGCGTTTCTTTATGTATCATCAAATTCCCCTAAAATATTTTGAGAAAATATAATCTTATTTTATTTGTATTTCCATAGCCTCATCAAATGGTAGTTACGAACCAAAATTTCTTCTTATATGTTTTAGATTTTCCTCCAAAGAATGAGGTTGATAATTTAACTCGGTTTGAGCTTTTAAAATTATCAATCCTCCGTTCAATGGTCGTTTCGCTTTTTGTTTCAGTTGTGAAGTTAATATTGGATTGATCAAAATTTTATCAAGATCGAAGACTTCTGCGATCTTCACCGCAAAATCGTAGCGGCTGATTAACTCAATTCCGCCAATATTATAAATACCTGTTCTCTTTTTTTCAAGTGTTAAAAGAATTCCGTCAACTAAGTCATTGACAAACGTAGGATTATTCATTTGATCAGTTGCGACATTGATCTGTTTTTCAATTCTCAAGTTTTCAACAACCCATTGAACAAAATCTTTTTTTACCCCTTTTTGAATTCCGTAAATCACATTTGTTCGGATAATTGCAAATGGAATTCCACCTATCTTGATTTCATTTTCACTTCCTAATTTAGATCTTCCGTAGTATGAGATTGGATTTGGTTTATCAAGTTCGTTGTAAGGTCCTTTCATGCCATCAAAAACGAAGTCCGTTGAAAGATGGATCAGCTTTGCATCGACAACACGGCAGCCTTCGACTAAATATTTCACCCCACTAACGTTAATGTTCCAGGCCAATTCTTTATTATCCTCACAGCCATCGACATTTGTATAAGCTGCAGCATTTATTACTATGTCGGGGAAGAAATCCAAAACAACCTTCTTCGTCTCGCTGCGTTTGGATATGTCTAATTGAACGTAGGTAAAGTTCGAATCTCCAACAAACTTTTCTTCAACCGATGCGAGTAGAAGTTCGTCCCCCCTGTTTCTGGAAAAATTTTCCGCCAAAGCTTGTCCTAACAATCCATTGCATCCAACTATGAGTATTCTTCTTTTAATCATTTTTAGGTTAGAAAAACATTGTCTTTAAGTTTTTAATTGAATTATGTTTTCAATCTTTTCGATTTCAATTCTCTCTGAAGAGATACGAACCGCTTCTTCAAGTGAATGTTTTACATTATAATTATTAAAATAATTGTAAGCAAAAACAGAGCCGAATATATCACCACATCCAACCGAATTTTTGTAGACTAAGTTTATATCAGGAGAAACTGCGTGCTTAACAATTTCATTTTTATCTAAGTAATATGATACTGCCCCTTCTGAACTTTTTGTAACGTTTACAACTTTCGTTCCAGTTTCGATTGATTCTTTCGCAAAATCCTCTTCGTTCAATTTTTCGGGAGTAAGATTTTTCATTTCAATTTGGTTTAACTGAATGATATCACAACAAGCCGTCCATTCTCTCCAATTTTCGATTGAACGGTAGAAACGTTTGCCGTTCTCATCCATTCCACGGGTCATAGTGTGAAAGTCAAAATAAATTTTTCCAGTAAAGCTTTTTCTTATTTCTCGCAGGTCTTCGAGATCTATTTCGAACCCGGAAATCATATTGATAAAAAAATGAGAGTCTTCCGGGATTAACGGTAATGCTTTCTTCAAATTAATCTTATCGGCTTTTTCTTGATAACATTCAAAGTTAAGGTTGTGTCCCTCGAAAAAGAGATGTACGATATTTGTTTGCCTTTCTGTAGTTTGGATCAAAGAAAAATCGTTGATAGAAGTTCCGTTTAATAATTTCAAATATGCTTGATAATCGTTGTGATTAATATTGAAAAGAGGAATAACGCAATCTTCACTTTTCATTACAATTGCGAAACCAAGCAGACTATAAATTATTCCGCCGAAAGATTCAGTTACGATTTCATTCTTGTGAATGATGTCTTTACAAGGATGTCCGATTACAATAATGTTCATGTAAATAAATTAACTTTCGAAGAATCAATATTCCACCTACGCTTCGCTTCGGTGGACAGGTTTTACTTTTCAAAGATAATATCTATACAGGGATAATGCTGAAGTTAATGAAATTTGGGTGAATCTATTTTTTTACCGCTTTTGGCAAGGGGTAATCATTCGTCGGAAATACATTTACCTTTCTCTTTATTTGTTGGATTGTCTTTTCCCGTTAAATTAGAAAAGCGGTTTCACTTCCTTGGATGGTGTAAATTTGTTAAAGAAAACAAATAATAAATGACATCTCAAAAAAGAAAGGAAACCGCATGAATCAAGTTACATTA
>JAHJVF010000012.1 GCA_018828505.1 Bacteroidota bacterium
AGACTTTAGATACCCGTTACAAAAATTGATATAAGGGTACCTCTAAAAACCTATTCTGCGAACATCTGCGGGAGAATATTTCCCGCTGATTTCGCTGATTACCGCAGATAAAAAAAATCACGTTCAGTTTTTAGAGATGCCCATAAATTGTTAAAGTTCGTTCACAAACTTGTAAGAAAATCTTACAAAAATGGTTCAATTATATTGAATATTTGAATTTTCTATCTCGTTGTATTAAAAGAATTTAGAGCATTTTTTTCTAATGGCGGTCAGTAGAGATTTTCCTTAATGACAAATTTGGGATAAATATCATTGGACGAATTTATGATAACCAAAACTAAAACCGATATTAGAATCAAACGTAAAGACTGGGAGAAAATGAAAGACAACCCTCTCTTTAACGAAACTGTCGAATTGTTAGAAGATTTGACTGATTTAAAAAACGCAAAACTAATTAAAGGGAAAGACCTTACATTACGTCAGTACTTGAAGAATCGTGAATTACGAGATAATAATTAAACCCTCTGCCCAGAAGGATCTTGACTCCCTCCAATTTAAAGAAGTCTTATCTATTTCTAACAGAATCCAAAAACTTTCAGTTGAACCACGTCCGATTGGTATTCAAAAACTTACTGACGACGAGGGCTACCGAATAAGAATTGGTAATTATCGAGTTCTATTTTATATCGATGACAAAAACAAATAATTTCTGATTAACAGAATTAAGCCTCGTAAAGACATCTATCGAAAATAATTGATGATCTCGTAATCTTTTTTGTTTTGATCATTATTTAATCCGAACCCGAAGAGAAAATTTGAGTGGAGAATTTTGAATATCCAATATTGAACTTTTCAAAAATTTAACGGAACTACCTACTCCTTTCTACTTACTAATTACTTACTCCAAGCCTCTTTTAATTCAACTCTATTCTTGCTAACTTTTCACTATGTCAACACCTTTAATGAAGCAATATCAAAAGATAAAGGCAAAACATCCGGATGCGCTCTTGCTCTTCAGGATGGGAGATTTTTTCGAGACTTTTGAAGATGATGCAGTTAAAGCATCGAAAATTTTAGGAATAACTTTAACAAAGCGATCGCACGGCGCTTCTGCCGAGGTTCCATTAGCCGGATTTCCTCATCATGCACTTGATTCATATTTACCGAAGTTAATTCGCGCAGGTCTTCGGGTTGCTATTTGTGAGCAGCTTGAAGATCCGAAATTTGCAAAAGGGATCGTTAAAAGAGATGTGATAGAAGTCGTAACTCCGGGTGTTGCTTTTTCAGATAAGCTTCTTGATCACAAATCGAATAATTATCTCGCTGCAATTTATCTTAAAGATGATATAGCCGGTGTATCTTTTTCGGATATTTCAACCGGAGAATTTTATACAACCGAAGTTCATGAGAAACAATTAAAAGAGACAATCGAATCTATCGCTCCTGCTGAAATTCTTTTATCGAAACGGGAGATGTCCAAGCTTGAATCTTTGCTTCGTCAAATTCCGTTCAAGTTTGTAACCACAAAAGTCGATGACTGGATATATTCCTACGAATATTGTTTTGAAATTTTGACAATGCACTTCAAAACAACTTCCCTTAAAGGATTCGGGTTAGATAGTCAGACGAATGCAATCATTGCAGCGGGAATTGTATTCCATTATTTACAGGATACTCAGAAATCAAATCTTAATCATATACGAAAGCTCTCTCTTTATAATTCCACCGATTACATGGCACTCGATCCAGCGACAAAAAGAAATCTGGAAATCATTTCTTCAATGTCGGATGGTTCACGTTCCGGAACGCTGATTTCAATTCTCGACAAGACAAAAACCTCAATGGGGGGAAGACTGCTCAAACGATGGGTCACGCTTCCATTAAAAAAAATTGAAACAATTAAAAACAGACTCGAAGCAGTTGATGAATTTCACAGAAACGAAAAACTACGAGCTGTATTGATCGATGAACTCAAAGAGATCGGTGATCTTGAAAGGATCATATCGAAAATTTGTACAGGTCGGGCAAATCCGCGTGATGTGATCAACTTAAAGTTATCGCTTAAAAAAATTCCGCTAATAAAAGATCATCTTAAAAAAGTTTTTGTACAGACTCTTCAAAAGTTACGCGACGGTTTAATTAGTTTAAGCTATATAATAGATAAGATAGACTCAACCATAAGCGACGATCTGCCATTGAACCTTGCGGACGGAGGAGTTATTAAGGAAGGGTGCAATCCGGAACTCGATGAACTGCGAGCACTTTCGACCTCAGGCAAAGACTGGATCGCAAAACTTCAAGCACAGGAAAGAGAACGGACACAAATATCTTCTTTGAAAGTCGCTTATAATAGGGTATTCGGTTATTACATTGAAATTTCAAATGCACATAAAAACAAGATTCCGCAAGATTACATCCGCAAGCAGACTTTGGTAAATTCCGAGAGGTACATTACTCCCGATCTAAAGACGTATGAAGAAAAAATTCTCAACGCTGAAGAAAAAATTTATAAGCTTGAATCGGAATTATTTAACGAACTTCGGCTTTTAATTTCTGAAGAAGCCGAGAAGATTCAGAAGAACGCCCAGCTTATTGCGATGCTCGATTGTTTCATAAACTTCGCTGAAGTTGCAATCGAGAACAATTACACCAAACCTGAAGTAAATGATAGCGATGTAATTCAAATTAAGAATGGCAGGCATCCGGTTGTTGAAAAGATTCTTCCGTATGGCGAAAAGTTCACACCGAATGATACGTTCACGGACAATGCAAAAAATCAAATTATGATAATTACGGGTCCGAACATGGCTGGTAAATCTGTTTATCTCCGTCAAGTTGGACTGATTGTCTTGCTTGCACAAATCGGTTCGTTCGTGCCGGCGGAAAGCGCAGCAATCGGACTGGTTGATAAAATCTTTACACGTGTGGGCGCATCGGATAATCTTGCAAGCGGTGAATCGACTTTCCTTGTAGAAATGCACGAAGCCGCTAACATCGTAAACAATGCGACACCTCAAAGCTTGATATTGCTTGATGAAGTCGGACGTGGGACAAGTACGTTCGATGGTCTTTCAATCGCTTGGGCGTTAACGGAATATCTTCATGAGAATTTAAACGTATGTGCAAAAACTCTTTTTGCAACTCATTATCATGAATTGAATGAGTTATCAAACACTTATCCACGAATCATAAATTATAAAGTTGATGTTAGAGAAGTCGGAAATAAAGTAATTTTTCTCCACAAAGTTTTGCCGGGTTTTGCGGATCACAGTTACGGAATTCAAGTTGCGGAAATGGCGGGGCTTCCAGCTGCTATCACTAAAAGAGCAAAGCAGATCTTGAAAAACCTCGAAAGCAAAGAACTCACTCCAATGGAGGCGAGGAAGATGAAGCCAGCGGTAAAAGCAACGGATGATGAAGTGCAGTTTGCTCTATTCGAAGTTAAAGACGATAAATTGAGAAAAGAGATCGAAGAGCTTGAAGTCGAAAAACTCACTCCGCTTGAAGCATTGAATAAATTGGATGAGCTGAAGAGGAAGATGAGGGAATAATTATTTATATTAATTAAGGAGGTAAAGGTATGAAATATTCTTGCATTTATACTTTTCTCACTTTAGGGTTATTCTTGCAAACCAATAATCTTGTTACAGCACAACTGTATGATTTTTTCCCATTAAATATCAATAGCACTTATTCATATTCCTATTTTATGTATTACTCATCTTCTTTTCAAGATTACTTTGGAGATCCAGGTGTATTTTATTATTCTCTCGATAGTGGAAAAGTAGAATACAAGGTAGTCGATTCGCTGATGATCAACGATTCAACTATTCGTTGGTACATTCAAGTATTTGATTCTTTACTTCATAGGAGAGTTTACTCTTCTACTACTACAAGCTATGACAGTTTATACTTTACAAATTTGGAGACTCTTAAAACAATAGAAGAAAAAAATATCGATTTTCATGAGATTAACTCTCGATTATTAATTTGGAATTTCCCAGAAGGATTTACAAGATATTTTAGCCATGATAGTACTAATAAAACAATTTTATTTACCCACGACTTATTCTCGGATAATTATTTATTTAAACAAAGTATTGGTTTAACGAGTATTTATGGAAGACACTCTTTCAGTAGTATCAAAATAAGTGTAAATTACCTCAAAAATGTTAGATTAAATGAAATCACAAATATAAATGCGATTAATCAAGACATTATAAATTATTATCTAACTCAAAACTTCCCCAATCCTTTTAACTCTACGACTAAAATTCGATATAACATTGTCAAGAGAGAAAAGGTCACCCTGAAAATTTATGACCTTCTCGGTAGAGAAATTGCAACACTTATAAATGAGGAAAAATCACCTGGTGAATATGAAGTTGAATTCAATACAGAAAAATTCCTAAGCTCTTCTCTAACAAGCGGAGTTTATTTCTATAGACTGCAAGCTGGTGATTTTAGTGAAACTAAAAAGATCGTCCTATTACGGTGACAAAAGGGTAATTACAGGATATAAATGGATTCTGAACGAATTAGAGTTGTTCTTTTTGAAAAAACTCATTCAATTGATTACTTTATATTATTATAAAATCATAAGGAATTTTGTGTCGCAAAATGAAAACTATCAGATAATGAAACGCCGTTTGCCCTGTTCGAAGTTAAAGATGATAAACTCAGAAAAGAGATTGAAGAGCTTGAAGTCGAAAAACTCACTCCGCTTGAAGCATTGAACAAACCAGCCCGCCGTGGCGGGTTGGATGAGCTGAAGAAGAAGATGAGGGAGTGAGTTTTAGTGCCGTGTGATTCTGTTAATTAGTGTATACTAAGAAAAAATTATTGTAAATTATTTACAAATTATGGAGACGTTATGACAATTGAGAAGAAAATAGTTGTGGACGAAAATGGACGCCCGACCTCAGTTATGATTGACTATGAGCTTTTTCAAAAACTTGAAGTTATACTTTTGGATATCGGCTTGGCTAAAGCAATGGAAGAAGCTGATAATGACGAGGAGCTTGATTTAGAATCTGCGCTTAAAGAGATAAAAATTAAAATGTAGTAAGTACTCGGCTTTTATGACTACCCGATATAAAAAGTCTTTCCTAAAAGATTTCGAAAAATTAAACGAATCTATGAAGACGAAGATTGTCCAATTGGTTTTCGCTGAAGTACCGAGCATGCTTGGTACATCTGAATTGAAAAGTCTTAAAAAAATCCGTGATGAGAAGAATTATTTTCGGTTGAGAGTCGGCGACTATCGAATTGGACTTAAAATAGAAAATGATATTATAATTTTTTATCGTGTTATGCACAGAAAAGATATTTACAGATTTTTTCCATCGTGATAAAAATTAGGTTATAAATAAAATAACCTCAACAGATTTTGATTAATAACTGAAGTTACGCAAAACCAAGTAAATAACAAGAATTCCGAAGGATCCTTTGGAGATGCTACAACAACAAAATTTTTCATGGTTTTCTCGATACATCCCGACCC
>JAHJVF010000093.1 GCA_018828505.1 Bacteroidota bacterium
ACTAATAAGTTCTTTGTGCCTGCACACCGAAGTGATTAAGTTCAACCCTGCCAATACATAGCTATTTTGTGGCAGGTAAGTTTCGGCACACAGGTGTGTTTCTTAGTGCCTTTGTGCCTTAGTGGCAAAAAAAACATCCGTGCTGAGTAGTTACTGTAAAAGTTAAAATGTCCTTTAATGATAAAAAAATCTTTTTAGCTTTTATATTCAGTTTATTAAGCGGTAAAAAATGTTGCCGGTTTGAATCCCCTATAAAATTTTAAAGTGCATTTTTTCCAGATTCTTCAGTCCTGATTCTTATTGCATCCTCAACAGTGCTAATAAAAATCTTGCCATCACCAACCTGTCCGGTTTTGGCAGCACGCAAAATGGTATTTATTACAACCTCCTCACGGTCTTCAGGTACAACAATCTCGATTTTTATTTTCGGTACAAATTCAATTCGGTATTCGCTTCCGCGATAGATTTCAGTATGCCCTTTTTGTCTTCCGTATCCACGCACCTCAGATATGGTTAATCCGTGAATTCCTTCTTCAAGTAAAGCTTCCTTTACATCATCCAACTTGAATGGCCTGATGATGGCTTCTATCTTTTTCATTTTACTCGATGAAGGTGACATTTTAATTATAATTTATTTTGTAGTTCAATTTAAATTTTACTTTCCAAAAAGAAAATACTTTTCCGATAAATCTTCTAAGCTCCATGGCAGTGTTTATATTTTTTACCGCTTCCACACGAACATGGATCGTTTCTACCAATTTTTACGCCAACACTGACCGGCTGGGGTTTTCCTGCTGTAGCAGGTGAACCTGAACGAACAGGACCACGATCCCCGGCTAAACCCAAACCCTCGGTAGCTGCATGTGTGGCAACAACTCGATCACTTGCACGACGGCGTTGCTGCATCTGTTCTGGTGTTTCCGGGAACCACTTGAATACTATTTTAATGGTTTCATCTCGAATTGTATGGAGCATATCGACAAACAATTTATATGCTTCGTTTTTATATTCAACTAATGGATCTTTCTGTCCATAAGCTCTTAACCCGATGCCCTCTTTCAGATCATCCATATCACGAAGATGCTCTTTCCATTTTTCATCGATAACGCTTAGAACAGCGTACCTTTCAAGATTTGCCATCAGCTCTGTCAATAGCATTTCTTCTTTCTTTTTATAAAATTCAATCGCGGCTTGATTGATTTTATCGGACAATCCATCAGCGCCTAAATCTTGAAATTCCTGCGGTGAGATTTGAAGATCGATCAAACAGTTTCTGATCAGTTCTTCTTTAAGTGAATCGATATCAGCTTCATCGTAATATCTATTTACAAGTTCACCAATGTATTCTCGTAAATCATCGAGAATTTTACTTTTAAGTCTTTCCCCTCTTAAAGCTTGCTTCCGGCGGCTGTAAATAACCTCACGCTGCGAATTCATAACATTATCGTACTCGAGCAAACGTTTTCGAATTGCAAAATTATTCTCTTCAACCTTCTTCTGGGCACGTTCAACGGAACGAGTGATCATAGCGTGTGTAATTACTTCTCCTTCCTGGATGCCCATTCGTTGCATGATCGAAGCTACTCTATCGCTGCCAAACAAACGCATCAAATCATCTTCAAGTGAAAGATAAAATTTTGAAGAGCCCGCATCCCCCTGTCTCCCCGAACGACCTCGTAACTGACGATCAATACGTCTTGCTTCATGACGGGTGGTTCCGAGAATAGCTAAACCGCCAGCTTCTTTAACACCAGGACCTAACTTAATATCTGTACCTCTTCCAGCCATATTTGTTGCGATTGTGATTGCTCCTCGTAAACCAGCATTTGCAACAATTTCAGCTTCGTGTTGATGCTGTTTGGCATTCAAGACGCTGTGCTGAATTCCCTTCCGTTTCAACATACGACTAATTGTCTCAGATACTTCTACACTCGTCGTTCCAACCAAAACAGGTCTGCCCTGTTTTCTGAGATCTTCGACCTCATCCATCAAAGCATTGTATTTTTCCCGGACTGTACGATAGATAAGATCGTTTATGTCTTCTCTTATACAATCCCGGTTAGTTGGAATTACGACCACATCAAGTTTATAAATTCCCCAGAACTCTCCAGCTTCCGTTTCAGCAGTTCCTGTCATCCCGGCTAACTTTTTATAAAGACGAAAATAATTTTGAAGAGTAATTGTTGCTAAGGTCTGAGAATCTTTTTCAACCTTAACATTTTCTTTTGCTTCGATTGCTTGATGAAGTCCATCCGAATATCTTCGCCCGGACAGCAATCGACCTGTAAATTCATCAACGATCATTACTTTTCCATCATCGGAAACGACATATTCGTCGTCTTTTTCATAAAGGGTATAAGCTCTCAGAAGCTGGTTAACTGTATGAATTCTATCGCTTCTTTGCGCATAGAGTTTATAAAGCTGATCTTTTTTTGTAACAATTTCTTCCGTTGTAAGTGATGGATTATTTTCAAATTTGGAGATCTCTGTTCCCAGATCAGGAAGTACAAAAAAATCTTTATCCTCATTTACGCTCGTGATGAACTCACACCCTTTTTCGGTCAGCTCAATAGAATGATTTTTCTCTTCAATTCTAAAATATAATTCGTCATCTATCTCGTGCATTCGTTTTTCGCGTTCGCGTAAATATTCGTTCTCAGTTTCCTGCATCAACCTTTTATTTGATGGTTCACTAAGAATTTTCATCAATTTTTTATTTTTTGGAAAACCGCGATGAGCTCTAAGTAAAAGTATTCCGGCATTATGAAGATCAGGACTTTCAGCATTCATTAAATTTTCGGCGTCTTGAACGATTTTAGCGACAAGACTCGATTGTCCCCTTACTAAGCGTTCGACACGCGGTTTGATTTCCGTAAATTTTTGCTCAGAACTTTCTACCGGCCCACTAATAATCAATGGAGTTCGTGCTTCATCAACCAAAACGGAATCAACTTCATCCACTATTGCATAATTGTGAACTCTTTGAACAACGCCTTCAGAATCAATTGTCATGTTATCACGTAGATAATCGAAACCAAACTCGTTATTTGTTCCATACGTGATATCACATCGATACATTTTTTTTCGTTGTTCCGGGGGGAGCGTGTTGAGAATCACACCGACGGTCAATCCATGAAACTCAAATATTTTTCCCATCCATTCGCTGTCACGCTGAGCAAGATAATCGTTAACAGTGACTAAGTGACAACCACGGCCTGTTAAAGCATTAAGAAGTAGTGGAAGAGTAGCAACGAGAGTTTTTCCTTCACCAGTCGCCATTTCTGCAATTTTACCCTGATGAAGAACAATTCCACCAATCAATTGAACATCGTAAGGGATCATGTCCCACGTGATTTTTCTACCAACAACGTCCCAGGATTTGCCGACCAATCTTCGGCAAGTATCTTTAACAATTGCAAATGCACGTGGTAATATTTCATCTAATACGTCTTCATAAAGCTCGTCCAAATCTTCGTTCGCTTTATCAAGCTCATCAGAGATTGTCTGAATTTCATCAGTTGAATGGTCTTCTTTTAATTTATTTTCTAATTCCTGGATCTGATTTCTCAGTTCTTGAGTTCTTTCATCAATTATTACGCGAAGCTTTTGAGTTTCTTCGCGGAGCTGATCATCACTTAAATCTTTTAATCCATCATAGATTGCATTGATCTCTTCGACAATCGGTTCCAATATTTTAATATCTTTTTGGTGCTTATCTCCAAAAAATTTCTTCAAAATATTAAGCATTTATCCTCATAAATATTTTATTAAAACTAACTAAATCGGGTTAGAAAAACAATGAATGTAAGTGAAAAGCAAATCAATGAATATATCAAGCAATTAAAACACTATCCTTACACGAATGACCAGTTCGTGTAAAGGGAAAATCCGCTATAAATAATTTAAGTTCAAAAGTAAGTTATACTGTTAACAATTGTAATTTTTCTTTTGTTGACGACGGAAGTCGAATCGATGCAAAATATTCAACTGGGTACAAATAATCTTCACCAGATTCATCAATCACTCTTATTTGATTGTACTTTTGAGCTTCCTTATCAACTAAAATTTCATAAATTTTTCTAATCTCTAAAGAAGCCTCATAACCTCTATTTCTAATACAAACCATAAATTGTTTTTTCATAGTGAACTCGTTAAATAATTTTTTTAATCTTTATTTCTTTCTTTCCAACTCCGTGCCCTTCATACCAATGTACTTCAGCAGACAGTACTGCTCCATCTTCGAGTTTGATATTACATTTACCCTTTAATTTTCGCCATTTTGTTTTTCCATAGATCCTGTATAATCTTCTTAAATTTTTTATACCATGTCCCTCAGCAATAGTTTCGATCTCTTTTATTTCACTTACAATTTTAAAGTACACAAGTGTATGTTATAAAATTTTTTATATTAATACAATGATTTAGCTGTAATGCTTCAAGGGAAAAGATACTATTGATAAAAAAAATAATAGGGAGAACGTTGTAAATAACATATCAAGAAGCCTTTCTCTTGCAATCCAAAATTGATTTCGTACTTGTTCAGCTTTTTGAAGTTTCGCTTCTCTGAACACAAGTTTTTCTTTCTGTTTGCCGAGTAAAAAATCTTCGGGTGTAAGATACGATAAAGAAGCATGCAACCGTTCGGTATTATAATGCTTGACATACAAAGCAATATATTCCTTAAAATCTTCAATGGTAATCGGCGATTTTGTTCGTAAACATTCTTCGCTAATGGTTCGATGGAAGCGTTCAATCTTGCCGTTACTCATCCAGAGGCTGATAAATCTGCGGATAAGCCACAGAAGTTTTGATATGCGTGACCTCAATATTCTTAATAAATGCCTTAAATTCTTTAGAGATATATTGAGCACCATTATCAGTAATAATTCTTGGTCGAGCAGAAGGATATTTTTCCTTTGCTTTTTGTACCGTAAGCTGGACATCACACCCTGCCATACTGTGTCTTACTTCATGATGTAAAACAAAGCGTGAGTATCCATCAAGTACAGAAATTAAGAATAATAAGGTTCCATTAAAGTTAAGATACTTGATATCTGTGTGCTCCGCCATGGCGGACTTATGCGGATAATCCGGTTGGGTAAATCCTTTCCCTTTGCAACTTCTTTTGGCAACATTCCATTTATTCAGTAATCCTTCTTTCTTCAGGATACGGTAAACACTGCTCGGACTGGCGGCTACAACATCTTGATCCAGCATTGCATAAGCAAGTCTCCGGTAACCGTCACGAAGAAAGAAATCATTATTGGAATAATGTCGTTTCGCGTACGCAGTAACTGCTTGTACTTCATTGGGAGTAAGCCAATGGGTTTTAGGGATTTGACCGTTATGCTGTTTTATACTTCCCGATCGTTTTAACCATCGATAAAACTTCACTTTTGATAATTCGATTATCAGCAACAGTTTTGTTATCGGAATTTCTGTTCTTTCAGCTATATCGTGAATATAGCTGGTTACTTGGTCTCGTATTTCCGGTTCTCCGAAGGAGTCCTTTGGACTACCCACATCTTGGTTAGATTTCCCCACCTGCCTGCCGGCAAAGCAGGTTCAGCTTTTTTTTTAAGGCGGAGATTATCTTCAACTATTTCGCTGATAAGGGAATCTTTGTACTTCAATTTTTCCTCTAACCGGGAAATCTTCTCATTTTGCTGAACCGGAGTTTTTGTTTTACTGAATGTCGTTAATGCTCCGCTGAATAACTCCTTTTTCCATAGATAGAATAGGTTTGGGTTGACCTTGTGTTGTTCACAGAGTTTTCCAACCGGTACTTGGTTCTCCAAATGTTCACGTAAAATCTGAACTTTGAACTCTGCCGTGTAATTCCTTTTTCCTTTTGCCATGATACTTTCCTTTTTTTGTTTGTCTAAATCTAACTCATAAAAAAGTATCTTTTCAACTTAAGCATTATAAAACAATATATTTCTAATGGTTAAAACAGTTTCCTATTCAGAATGTTAATTTGAGTTACTGTACAAGAACCATCTTTTTTGTTGAAGTAAAACTCTCCGTTCGAAGCTGATAGAAATAAACACCGGAGGATAAACCGCTTGCGTTAAAATCAATTGAGTAAATTCCGGCGGTTTTAAACTCATCCAACAATGTTTTAATCTCGCTGCCTAGAATGTCGTAAACTTTCAATGTTACTCGGCTGCTCACAGGTAGCTGATAACTGATCACTGAAACGGGATTGAAAGGGTTGGGGTAATTTTGATACAAGTTATAATCTAATGGAATATCTGCTTTATAGTCATTTATCGAGGTTACAGACAACGTATCGATTAATCTCATAATACCAAATTTTGTAACAAAATAGATATTTCTCGGTATTGAATTGTCTGCTTTTATTAAATTCACCACCCCATCATATACTTTTCTCCAGCTTTTGCCGTTATTTTCTGTTAAAAATAATCCTCCGTTTGAAAAGTTCGGGGTTAAAGGTTGCCCGTGCGCTCTCAAGCCTACATATATTCTCCCCAGACTTTTCTCATCTAATAGTATGCTTACAACAGATACATATCTATCTATCGTTTTTAATGCTGAATCAATATGATACCAGTTTTCCCCTCCGTTTGTACTCATATTCAGGCTGCCAATATTTGTACTAAGAGCCCTTTGTCCACAAAATAATGTCTCGGGATTATTTGAATCCATCGTCATTGACCATATCCAGTTGTTTTGAGGATTATTCAAACCATTATTCTTTTTAACCCAGCTATCTCCTCCATCAGTAGATTTTCTTATACTTTCATAATTATAAGTATATATTATTTCGGGATTACCTAGATGGAAAAAGAATTCACCAATATTCGTTTCATTATATACTTTTTCCCAATTTTCTCCCCCGTTTGAACTTCTATATATTCCATTGTCCGATGCTACAAAAAGGATTAAAGGATTATGAGGATAATAAGAGATTCTGCCCCATTTTATCGTTTGATCTTTTAATTTCCAACTCTCCCCTCTGTTTGTTGTAGCATATATTCCGTTATTCGTCATCAAAAATCCATCGTTGTTTTTATTGGGGTGGAAGGCAAAACCGGTTGCATATATAGCTTCATTCCATACATCAAACTCCGGCTGTTCCCACGTTTCTCCGTCGTTTGTAGTTTGCATTACACACCAACCACTCTGACCGGACATTATATGTCCGCTAATAACAGTGTCAATATAGATATTGTATATATTGTCACTATAACTCAGGTTTGTTCTAAACCAGTTTTCTCCACCGTTAGTAGATTTGAATATTCCCAATCTGCCTATTGCTGCATACAAATCCTCAGGTTTTTGGGGATTTATTTGTATTGTATTTGCAGTGATATATTCTCCAGGTATCCCGTTTGTTATTGAAAACCAGTTCTTTCCTCCATCTGTTGATTTGAGTATATCACCGTCGGGGCCAAAAAACGAATCTCCGATAGTTACATACATTATTGTAGTATCTATTGGATTAACTGCAAACGAACTCATATTATAAAATTCCTGTTTATCAAATGTATTTCCTCCGTCTACGGTTTTATATAAATAGCCTCCAGCTTTCAATATCACAGAATTTTTATTTAAAGGGTTCACAAACATCTGATCAACAAAGAAGTAACTATTACTATCCGGCACAAATATTTTTTCCCAATCCTTGCCGGAGTTTGTACTTCTATAAAAAGCATAGTCGGCAGCAGCATAAATTATCGAAGTATCGGTTGACGCAATTCCTATTCGAGTTAATTTTTGGTTGAATGTTTTTACTTCATACCAATTCTTACCTTTAT
>JAHJVF010000094.1 GCA_018828505.1 Bacteroidota bacterium
AAAATTGTATCCACTGCAAAAATAAATTCTTTTTCAAGCAGATCCATTGGCGATTGCGGATTGCGGTAGTAAGTTAAATACTCAATTGTTTTATTGGTGAAAGCATCTGAGTAGATTAGCTGAGCATCATTAAAGTTTATATTATCTAGAGCGTGCGTTTTAAGAAAGATAAGTTGTTTATCCAAAGTAAGATTGAAGTCAACAATTGGCAATTGTGCTGATGTAATGTAACGAGCAATGAATGAACTTGGATTTGATTCTGTGGAATTATCCAAAAATTCTAAATATTCCTCCTGCAGTTCTATAAATTTTTCTTGAGTGATTTTATAATAGTCATCATCTTTTGGATAACGGGCTAAAATAAGTTGAAGCAGTTCTGATTTTGTCTTGTAATTCTTGTTCAGTCTAAGGAATAAATAATATAATCGGTTTGATTCCGACTTCATCACTTTCAGACTATCGAAGATATTGTTGTAATCTGTTGTGATAGTTATATCTTCACCATCGTTAATGAAGTCAATCCATTTGTTGTTGCTGAATGACAATCGATAGAAACCAGTGTGATATTTTTCCTTTTTGGTAATGAATTGAAATCCACCAGCCGAATTTGCTTTCACCGAATCCAAGAAAAATGTTTTTTCGCCAATAAGGGCATACATTTCAGCTTTATTAGTTGAGGCATTTTTGATTGAAATAGAGAGTGACTGTGCAAAAGACAAATTTGAAATAAAAAAGATCAATAGGAATAATAATATAAACTTCGCTATGTCCTTTTTTCCCAAAACCGATTTATTATTTTGCGACCCAATTTTCAATTTGGATATTCATCAGACGCCCATATTCGGCAACATTTCTTGTTACCATTATCATTTTATGAGCAATTGAGGTTGAACCTATCAGCAAATCAAAATCGCTTATTGTTTTGCCTTGCGATTGTAAACGGACTTTTTCCCTCGCATATATTTTTATAGCATCGAAGATTGGTAAAATTGATAGTTGATCTGTAAAATTTTCTATTACTTCAAGATTTTTATCTTTATGCTGACTTTTCTCGGCGCCATATACCAATTCTGCAAATGTTATTTCCGAAATTGCGCAATTTTGAATACCAACCTCACTAATCTTTTTATCAAGATTATAAAGACCTTTAAAAAGATAAATGCAGATATTGGTATCGAGCAAATATTTCATCAGAATTCTTCAATATCTCTATTATCTGATCTGAAAAACTCTATTTCATTAATTATTTCTTCGGCAGTTCTGGAATCCTGCCATGCGCCATAGATATCCTCAAGTTTAATATGCTCTTTTTCCTTGGGATGAATTGATTCAGTTAATTTTACAATCAATTTTTTCTTTGAATCAATATCCAGATTATTAAGAATGCCAAAATATTTATCTAATGTCGTATTATTTAACAAAAGCTCTGCCATTTGTTTACTCATTTTAATTCCATGTTAATTTACTCTCTTTTATTCATCTATTCAATTTCTTTTATGCTCCACAAAAATGTTTAGTATCTTCTAGTAATATAAAATTTACCAATAAATTTTTGATTGCGATGGCAAATTTAACAATTTTTAAAGAATATTATAATATGGATGAACTGGCGTAAGTAATAAAAGATTCCACACCTAAACTTGTTTTACAATTCCGGTATGAAATCATTTTTATGCAAGTTCAAATAGGTTTTTAATTTCAACTTCAGTTCATCAATCATCTGTTTTGGAAGAATTCCAAGTTCTCTTTTTATTAGATGAAGTAAAATGGTTACTAATTTATGGGCACCTCTAAAAACTATAAATTTGTTTTTTAAACCATTTGCGTTTTAATCAACGGAGGCAAATAAATTGGGCTATCCGAAGGTCGAATGACTCCTTTGGAGATTCCTTTGGAAAAACCCTTGTTGGATAGGGCTTTAAATAGAGGGTGACCAGAAAGTAATTTTTCTTGGTGGTTCTTAGTGTCTTTGTGCCTTGGTGGCAAATAAAAACCTCGTTTATCAACAGACCCGCCTGCCTCATAGCTATATAGGTGGCGGGCAGGATTCAAAACAATAGCCGCCGAGTAGGTCGAGGGGAGTTTCACCCCTCAACCTCTCACAGAACCGTACGTGACAGTCTCCCGTCATACGGCTCGTGTTATTCAATAATAGTTTTAACAATAACCTATCTGCCAATGATAAAATAGTTTTGGGTTTTCTT
>JAHJVF010000095.1 GCA_018828505.1 Bacteroidota bacterium
ACAAGCATCCATGTATCTATCAGGGATGAGATATAAACATCGCTCATCTCCATAGTATCGCCGGCGGAAGTGAGACTTGTGAAGAAAGCAGTGACCCGCTTCATCTTCAAAAAATCTACAAGGCGCAGTAACATTGTTTTAACTTCAGTTTGGTTCTCTCCTATCATGAATCCATTAATAGGGTCGAGGATAACGACGTGAGGTTCAAATTTATTGATCAATTTGATACTCGTCGCCAGATGAGTTTCCAAGCCATAGAGTGTCGGACGTGTTGCATGAAACTGAAGCAACCCTTTTTTCACCCACGGTTCTAAATTTATTCCAATGGAACGCATATTGCGCACAAGCTGGCTAGGGGATTCTTCGAAAGTAAAAAAGAGAACGCGTTCTCCCCTCTTGCATGCCGCTTCAGCAAATTGCGCGGCAATGCTCGTCTTGCCCGTACCGGCGGTGCCTGAAACAAGCACAGTACTGCTGCGAAAGTAACCTTTACCGGAGAGCATTGTGTCGAGACGCGGAATACCGGTAGAAATTCTCTCGGGGGATGAAATGTAATTCAGTCCCAGGGAAGTGACAGGCAGAACAGAAAAACCATCTTCATCAATAAGGAAAGGATACTCGTTCGTACCGTGCGTTGAACCGCGATATTTGACAATACGCAGCCGTCGTATGGATGATTGATCGTTCACGCGATGATCGAGAAGAATGACGCAATCGGAAACGTACTCTTCCAAACCTTGACGCGTTAAGGAACCTTCGCCTCGCTCTGCAGTAATTATTGTTGTTATGCCTTTCCTTTTCAGCCAGTTCAATAACCGGCGCAGTTCAGCACGCAGTATAAGAGGATTTAGCAACCCTGAAAAGAGTGATTCTATGGTATCCAGCACAACACGCTTAGCGCCGATGTTCTCAATTGCGTGATGGATCCTGATAAACAAACCTTCCAAATCGTATTCACCGCTTTGTTCGATTTCACCCCGTTCAATGTGAATGTGCTCAAGCCAAATCTTTTTGCTTTTTACAAGGTTGTCCAAATCGAACCCCAACGAAGCAACGTTTGCTGTGAGTTCTTTTTCAGTTTCCTCGAACGAAATAAATACGCCGGGTTCATTGTACTTCGTTGCTCCGCGCACGAGAAACTCCATCGCAAAGAGGGTCTTTCCACAACCCGCACCTCCGCATACAAGCGTCGGTCTCCCTTTAGGTAATCCTCCGCCGGTGATTTCGTCCAACCCTTGAATACTTGTGGGGGATTTTGGAAGGGCATTACGATGAGCTTGTACTTCTTTTTTCTTCATTATATTTTATCTCCGGATATATTTTTGTTTCTCTTACGAGTAATAAATTCTGTTATGCCATAGGCATGGCTATGCCATAAATAATTTCGCTTGACACCAAATGTTCATCTGTTAACAGGGCAGTGCAACTTCCCACAAAGTGGTGTCCGAAGGACTCTGCGAGGATTCCCATTAGAAGAAATTTTGGTGTTTTGTCACTATACATCAATGAATTATAGAAACATCTGTAAAACAAAACAATAGTCCAAAGGGATGAAAAAGGAACTACATTTTTTGGGTGGGCTAACGACACGTAATTACTCGCTGATTAATGAAGTGGTATCTATTGCAGTTTTGTAAGCGTCAGAGAAATGAGCGTGTTTTGCAATCTGCACGCGCGTATTAAGCGCTAATTTTTCAAGTATGTTATGGACGTGGCTCTTCACCGTATAGGTTGATAGATGAAGCTTTTGTGCGATCTCTTTATTGGTGGAACCATCGGCAATCAATTCAATCACTTGCCGCTCACGTTTTGTCATATGAACCGATTCAACGATTGCGGAAGGTTTGGATCCGTTAATTGCATGTTCAACTATTTGAGAAAAAAGTGAGCCGGTTAAATGCGGTGGTAAAACTTGCGCACCCTGATAAACTGATCGAATAGTTTTAAAAAATTCAGCAGCGTTTGCATCTTTGAGTATGAATCCTGATACTCCTGCCTGGACAAATTCGAAAACATCTGCCTGAAGCGGTATAATATCCATCACTATTATTTTGGTTTCCTGAAAATGCTGCTTAGTTAATTTTACAATTTGCAAACTATTTTGATTTCGTAAACCGAGATCGAGAAGAACGATATTTGGTTTGTGCTTCTCCATAGTTGTTAAAATATTTTCGCCATTACTAACAGTAGCAACAACATGCATATCAGACTGCTTTTTGAGCATTGATGCAATGCCATCACGTAGAAGACGATTATCTTCGATAAGCAGTATCTGGATTTTTTTCAATGAGTTTCTAGAATTTTATATACAGATGTAATTAGTAACTTCAAAATCTAATACGGGATTAATATAAGAAATATACTAATACTTCCAAATTGGTTTCAAATAAAAATATTGTTTACGATGTTAATTTCTTCTGATTGTAAGTTAACAAATGTAAAAATATTTGGCAATAGTCAAATGGCTGAAAAGTTAGTTTTGGATCACCATCAGTCATCTAATAATTCCTTAAGCTGCATTTAAATGCAACCTTCCATGCGATGGCTGTCCTGATATTACAGTGTGGAATGGGAAATTAGTCTGGTCGTGCAGAATGGAAGAGCAAATGACATTCGGGCACAATGTTAGTCCATTAGTAGTTAAATCTTGCGCAAAATGGCAAGAAATTCCAAACTCCAAAAAATAAATAACAAATAAATTCCAATGACTAAAATTCAAAACAAACCGCCATCGGCGGAACACAGTTGCATATAGTGTTTGCATTTTGTTTGAGT
>JAHJVF010000013.1 GCA_018828505.1 Bacteroidota bacterium
CATTAATATCGGAGAGGCAGGCGGGGTGGCAGGCGGGTAAGTTTAATCTGTGAATCTGTGGCGTTTTATTTTTGTTGTTGAGTAGTTACATCAAATGAAAATTATTAAAGTGATACTATCGGTCTCGTTGGTTTTTTACATCATATTATAGATTCTTATGCAGCTTCATTTGACTCTAAAAGATTATTATTGAAGAAATTCCTGTTCCGGTGAAAATCATTGAACTGTTTCGCGCTGGATATTGGTATCTCAGATATTTATTGTTTCCGACTAGTTAATTTGAGTTGACGGATATATTACTAAGAATCACAATCATTTTTTTACCAAACAGAATTTGTTTAAATTTGTAATAAATTTTTCCAAATATGCCAAATCATAATTCAATAAAAATGAACACATTTAACCCACAATCAGAATTAAAACTTACTCAAACTAAAGACATTGATACAGTACAATTGATGGACCGATATCAATATTCTACAGAAACTAAAGTGATCATCGAAAAAGAAAACCTTCTACCTGTAGGTTTATTGCAACGTTTGCACTCCGCATATCCACAATATTCCGGATTATCAGAATCATCAAAATTTTTGTTCAATGATAAAAAGCAGTATTCCGGCTTAAAAGGATTCAGGGAAATTGTTGAGATTTTAGCCGGCAACGGAATTGTTCTCGATAAGCAGCGAGAAAGAGAGCTGTTTGTCGAAGTTTATCGGTTCATGGCAACTAAACATGTTTTGAATTCAATTAATTGGGCAAACTTTAAAGAAGATTCTGTGTTCCAACTTGTTTTTCCGCAGCCGGGTATGATTAGGAAAGATATTGTTGATGCGTACTTGAACGCCGGAAGCGAAGAAAAAAAACAGCAAATTATCAAAGACTACATTACAGAAACTAATCCGCACGATGGCAAACAAAAACTGAACAAGCCAATCTTCAAAAATGACAGCGGTAAGTATGAAGTTGTTGAAGGCAGCCAGCACAAGTATCCGCAGTGTCATCTAATTTTTGACGTACAGACTCAATACTGTTTCGCGTTTTGCACTTATTGTTTCCGCCATGCTCAGGTTCGCGGAGATGAAGATATGTTTGTACAAAAGGACATTCATCAAATACACAAATACTTAAAGCAGCATAAAGAAGTAACAGATGTTTTAATTACAGGCGGCGATGCCGGTTATTTAACTGCAGATCGTTTTGAAAAATATATCAATCCGATTATTGAAGATGCTGAACTCAATCACATAAAAACTATTCGGCTTGGTACACGTGTTTTAACTTATAATCCCGATTTAATTCTCTCAAAATCATACGAAAAGATGTTGAACTTATTTAAGAAGCTTAACGATAATGGGGTCCAATTAGTCTTTATGTCTCACTTTTCTACGCCGAGAGAAATACTTAATCCAACTACTATCGCAGCTATTCGGCGACTCCGAGCATTCGGTGCTGTAGTGAAAAGTCAGAGCCCTATAATGAACCATATTAGTTTATTCACAAAACCTGACGGCAAAGTGGATGTAGACAAGTCGGCTCAAAATTGGATTGATTTAGGTAACCTTCTGGCAATGTTATCTATCGGTTTTCATTCAATATATTGTGCAAGACCCACAGGCGAGCACCATTATTTTACTGCTCCTCTTGCCGATATAAACAAAATTTTCAGCAAAGTGTATCGCTCGCTGGCATCTATTAATCGTCCATCGCGGTATATAACTATGACGTCATCAGCTGGAAAAATATCGTTGATAGGAACAGTTGAGCTGAACGGCGAAAAGCTCTTTGTTCTAAAATTCAATGAAGGAAGAAATATGGAATGGATAGACAAAGTCTATTTGGCAAAATATGATGAAAAAGAAAATACAATCGAAAAATTAAAACCATATGGCGCTGAAAAGTATTTCTTTGAAGATGAACTAATTGAAATCGAACGACAGCTTCATGATGCCATTCAGGAAAATATACTAAACGTTCAGAGTTCTTTGAAATATGATCAATAAAATAGTAAAAACTACTTCCGATGCAGTTGCAGAAATTTTTGACGGAGCTACTATTATGATTGGCGGATTTGGTGAAGCAGGTAGTCCGATCGAACTAATACACGCACTTGTTGATCACGGGGCAAAAAATTTGACAGTGGTGAGCAACAACACGGGAAATGGTCATGTCGGTTTAGCGGCTCTAATCGAAAACAAGCAGGTCAAAAAAATGATATGCTCTTTTCCGCGGACGGCACAATCTGTTGTTTTTCCAGAACTTTATGCGAAGGGGGAAATAGAGCTTGAACTCGTTCCTCAGGGTACAATGGCAGAAAGAATCAGAGCAGGTGGCACTGGTATCCCAGCATTTTTTACTCCAACATCTGTAAATACTCCGCTTGCTGTCGGTAAAGAAATTAGAGAATTTAACGGTAAACCTTATGTGATGGAGTACGCAATCAGAGCAGACTTTTCTCTTGTGAAATGCAAAATTGCTGATCGTTTTGGAAATTTACTCTATAATAAAACTGCACGGAATTTTGGCCCGATCATGTGCATGGCAGCTCGATCAACAATTGTTCAAGCCAGCAGAGTAGTTGAGGTAGGTGAAATCGATCCTGAGATCGTCGTAACTCCGGGTATTTTTGTTAAGAAAGTTGTTGAAATAAAAAATCCAATAAGCGAAAATCAGCTATTAAAAGACAACCGGAGATACCCATGAATTCAGATCAGATAAAAGGATGGAGCCGTGAACAAATGGCTCAGAAAATTGCAGAGGACATTCCTGATGGCTCCTATGTAAATCTCGGTATTGGATTGCCAGAGCTTATCGCTAATTACATACCCGAAGATAGGGAAATAATTTTTCACACAGAGAACGGATTATTGGGTGTTGGACCTGCTCCATTGCCAGGCTTTGAAGACGACGAACTCATTAATGCAGGTAAAAAAACAGTTACAGCTATCAAAGGAGCTTGTTACTTTCATCATGCAGACAGTTTTGCTATGATTCGTGGCGGACACATCGATATATGTATTCTAGGCGCTTTTCAAATTTCTGAAACAGGAGACCTGGCAAATTGGTCAACAGGTGAGCCAAATGCAATTCCCGCTGTTGGTGGTGCTATGGATTTAGTTCAAGGTGTGAAAACAATTTTTATTATCACACAGCACACAACTAAAAACGGAGAACCGAAAATTGTAAAGGAGTGTACTTATCCACTTACTGGTAAAGGCGTTGTGAATCGAATCTATACTGATTTTGCTGTTATAAATGTTACCCCAGAAGGACTATTTGTTAGAGAACTTGCACCGGGAGTTGATTTTGAGTTTCTTCAAAAAAATACAGCAGTCCCACTCCATAAGTTTTAATAAGAATATAGAGATTTGTTAAATGAATTCTGAAAATAATGGTCTAATTAATTTACAGAAGACGGAAGAATCATTATATAAGCGTGCATGTGAGTTCCTGCCAGGTGGAACCAGCAGGAATGTTATTTTCCGCAAACCTCACCCACACTACGTTGCCAGCGCATCAGGATGTTTTGTTACTGATATTCACGGCATAAGGCGACTCGACTTTGAGAATAATATCGCCTCACTCATCCACGGTCATGCACACCCAGTTATCGTCAATGCAGTATGCGAACAAATAAAACGAGGAACAGCTTTCACTTCTGGAACTGAAATTGAAATCCAATATGCACAGTTAATGTGCGAGAGAGCCCCCGGATTTGAACAAATTCGTTTTGTAAATTCTGGCACAGAAGCCGTTATGGCTATGATTAAGACTGCCAGAGCTTTTACCGGGAAACCAAAGATTGCCAAAGCTGAAGGTAGCTACCATGGCAGTTATGACTATGCAGAGGTCAGCCAAAATGCAAATCCATCAAACTGGGGCGATATTAATGAGCCGAACCGAGTACCAAATGTCTTCGGCACACCTAAGGGAGTATTGAACGATGTTATCATTTTTCCATTCAATGAAATTGAAAAGACTATTAACATTCTCGATAAATATTGTAAAGATATTGCATGTGTAATTATTGACCCGTTACCTCATCGTATAGGTATGATGAGGGCATCGCCTGATTATATAGAAGCACTTTATAACTGGACACGCAAGAATGACGCTCTGCTTGTGTTCGACGAAGTTATTTGTTTCCGGACCAATTATGATGGAGTGCAAAGTATTTACAATGTAAAACCAGACCTCACCTCACTCGGGAAAATGATAGGCGGAGGATTTCCTATCGGAGCTTTCGCCGGCAGGAGTGATGTAATGAGCGTACTCGACCCCCGCCGCGGCAATTTACGCTTTCCCTTGTCAGGTACGTTTTCAGCGAATCCGGTATCGATGACTGCAGGAAAAATCGCAATGGAAATGTTCGATAGGGAAGCAGTGAGCAAGATAAACAGACTTGCCCAAGTTGCCATCAAACAAATTTTAGAGGCAGCTAAAATTGCGGATATCCCATTATGTATTGCAGGCGAGGGTTCGATGTTCAGATTGCATTTTATGGAAACACCTCCAAGGTCCTATCGTGAATCATTTGCTGATGAGAAAATGAAAAAGGTAATCACTATGTTTCTCGATCATCTTTATGAGAAGGGAGTGATTTTAGTTAATTCGTGTTCATGTATGTTATCAACTGTAATGACACAAACCGAGATAGACATGTTGGCAGATGCTATGTTAAGCGCATTCAAACATATTAGGCCCAACTTAGATTTTAAAAATTAATTAGTTGAACTCAATGAACGAAGTTTTTATTTGTGATGCCGTTAGAACGCCAGTTGGAAAATATGGCGGCGCTCTTTCATCTATCAGAACTGACGACTTGGCTGCTATACCTCTACAAGCATTAATCGAAAGAAATCCCAACATAAACTGGTTAGAAGTAGATGATGTAATTTTGGGATGTGCAAACCAAGCAGGTGAAGATAACAGGAATGTTGCGCGGATGTCTCTACTACTTGCAGGTTTTTCGGAAACCATTCCAGGTATTACTGTGAATCGTTTGTGCGGGTCTGGTATGGAAGCTATCGTAATAGCTGCAAGGAGTATCAAAGCTGGCGAGGCTGACTTAATTATTGCCGGTGGTGTCGAAAGTATGTCGCGAGCTCCTTTTGTTATGGGAAAGGCAACGGAAGCGTTTTCAAGAAATGCACAGGTTTACGATACTACAATCGGCTGGCGCTTCATCAACAAAAAAATGGAAGAGCTGTATGGTACCGATTCCATGATTGAAACTGCCGAAAACCTCGCAGAAGATTATAAAATTAGTCGAGACGACCAAGATTTGTTCGCCTATCAAAGTCAATTCAAAGCTCAAGCGGCACAGAAGAAAGGATTCTTTGCTGAGGAAATTGTTTCGGTTGCTATTCCACAGCACAAATCATCTCCGATTATTTTCAATACTGATGAACATCCTAGATTAACTTCGTTGGAAAAATTAGCTGCGCTAAAACCAATATTAAAATCAAATGGAACGGTTACCGCAGGCAATGCTTCCGGAGTGAATGATGGAGCTGCTGCACTTATTATTGCATCCGAGAAAGCAATCAAAAAGTATAATCTTACTCCGATAGCACGAGTTTTAGGAAGTAGAGCAGCTGGAGTTCCACCTCGCATCATGGGCATTGGACCTGTTCCAGCATCGAAACAGCTTCTTAGTAGACTAAATTTGAATCTAAATCAAATTGAACTTATTGAATTGAACGAAGCTTTCGCATCGCAATCTATTGCGTGCATCCGATTGCTTGGGCTTAAAGATAATGACATAAGAATAAATCCGCTTGGTGGAGCGATAGCGCTTGGACACCCGCTTGGAATGAGCGGAGCTAGAATTGTAACATCTGCCGTTTACCAAATGAAAAGAAATAATCTTAGAAATGCTTTATGCACGATGTGTATTGGCGTAGGACAAGGCATAGCAATGGTGATTGAACGAGTTTGAGAACATCTAACCTATTTTTTCTAAACTGAATTGGTACTTTGTTCGGAACTTTAGCACTCATTTTCTAAAGTGGATGAATTAAAACCAGTATAGTTATTAGTGCCGTTTCAAAAAATAATCTTTCCCCGAAGGGGTGGATTCCCACGTTCTCTTTTAATATTGACCTCAACCCCAACGTGATAATCAAAAATTTACTCACTTACCGTCAGATTTATCTGACGGAAAAAGGAAAGAGAACAAAAAACAATTGGCTTTCCAAAGGATCCTTCGGATAGCCACATATCACTACTATAATGAGGCTAAAGCCGCTGGGCAGTTGTAGGTTTTGTAGTCAGCTCACTAAAGTGAACTGCCTGCTTGCCGAATGATCTTCATAGAGTTGTATCGTTCAGCCCGCCTGCCAAAGAACTTGTTCGGCGGGCAGGCAGGCAAGTAAGTGATAATCTAACTCAAGTTCGATATTTACCTTTCTACCGCCAGGTAGAAGAGAAACCTGCTCGCCAAAACGAAGTGCAGGCGGATCCTTCTCGCCAATTCAGATTACGCCCGCCTGCCTCATGAGAAGCAACATGGCGGGCAGATGAGGCCGGCGAAAACGAAATAAAACTTTTTTGAAACGGCATTAGTCTGTAGTTATAAATCCGTCGGTTTACAGATAGTTGAATAGTTTTGATTTGCATGGTTGGCTTTTTAGAAAACCAATAACTGAACAACAATAACTACAAACAAATAAACCAACAACTTACCTCTCGAATGAAGATTCAACTATAAGGTTCATTCTGCAAGCAGTCTAAAATAATTTCCCAAAAAGAATTGATAATATTTCAGAAATAAGGTACTCAACCGCTATAAGTAAAAAATCAAAAATATAATCGGCAATAAAATACCAAGGGCTGTAAACCATTTTCCTCTGCCGGTAATTCCTTTTTTCCCTTCGATCATGAATAATCCAGTTATCGCAAGCAGTACAAGAGCAACTGCGTATGCATCTGCGAAGTAAGTCCAAAGTTTCTTCGGATGATTCAAGTGGAGAAAATTTACTTCTCGAAAAACAGTTCGATTTCTAACAAACTCGTTCTCAATTTCACCAGAAATAAGATTGGCTTTAATTGTATTGCCGTCCAAATAAATTTGGATTCTGTTTTCCTCTGAGCGGAATGCACCTTTAAAATTTCTTGTCTCATTTAATTGTTCTAGAATTAACTTAATTAAAATCGAATCGGGGAGTGAATTATTAATTCCTGTCATATCAATTTGAGACTTGGTTTTTTCTATAACATAATTTGGATTCCATTCATCGACGTGATTCACCGCGATTCCAGAAATCGCATAAATTATCGTGAGCCCGAATGCTATATAACCAATATCACGATGAAGTATTCTAATCCACTTTCTGATTTTCATGAATTGCTCCTTATACAAAAAAGCCCTCACAGAAATTAGTGAAGGCTTCAATTAGAAAATATCGCCGCAATTATTTTATAACCGCACCAAGCCCTTTTATTTGATAAATAGTCTTTTCAGATTTTGTTTTCGAATGTTCGCATTCTTCACCATGTTCTTCGCCTGAATGCTCTTCCTTATTGCTGCATTCCTCAACGGCTGACGTAATCGCGTAGACTTCACCTTCAACAGTAGCTGTTTTTCCTTTCGCGGTTAGCGGAAATACTATTACACCATCCTCAACTTTCACTTTGATTTTTTCAAATTCTTTATCGCTCGAAATGTCCATCCAGCATCCACGCTTTTTACAGACATCGACTATAGTTCCTTTGATCAATACTTTTTTACCGACAAATTTTTCTGGATTTGCAAGTACCTCAGAAACTTTTGTGGTCTTCTTCAATGTTAATTTTTTACCATACTGCTTTCCGTCTCCGGCAAATGCAGCTAATGATGAGATTGTGAAAATAAATAAACAAACAAAAATAATGTTACGCATTCTGTTCCTCCGATTATTTTTAAGTTAAATAATTAAATTTTTGTAACTACTCAGCAACAAAAATAAAACGCCACAGATTCACAGATTAAACTTACCCGCCTGCCACTCCGCTATAAATATGGCGGGCAGGTGAAATATTCTGACCTGCCACAAGATAGCCCGCCACGGCGGGTATTGGCAGGAAAGAAATTCCAGTTACAAAAAGAAAGCTATCAAAAATTACAAAAAGAGTGATTCTATAATCTGTGAACCCGCCTGCCACATTGAGCTCTACGTGGCGGGCAGGTCTGTGGCAAATTTGACAGTTCATCACCTGAAACATCTAACATACAGAGTTGAATAGTTACCTGCTGAGTAGTTACAAATTTTTTATCTTGCTACACCTGTAATTGAAATCGCATTCGTCCCATTTGGTCCGTCAGTCTGGACTCTGATGAAAACCGGTTTAGCAACATTCAAAGAATCATTAGTATCTGCAACAAAAAATGAGAATTGTGTCCAAGCTTTGCTGTGTGTATCTGGCATATTTATATTTACTTCTCCTCGAGCATTTACATATTCACCTTCAACTGATACAGTAATGTTTTGTCCGGGTGCTAAGGGATTCCCATTTTGATCTGCAACAACATAAGTAAAAAATTGTGAACCACCGTTTGGTATATCAAAAGTCGTTGGGGAGATAGACATGCGCGTTGGAGCGCCGGAAAAGAGGACAATGGATTCTGCCTTTATGGTCGCGTATGTTTCATCTGCTGTTGATGCAGTAATAGTTGCAAATCCTTTTCCGAGAGTGGGATGCTCGGGCCAGGGTTTGGCAGAAGTTAAAGTTACTGTTCCCCTCCCAAGAGAATTGGTCAATATCGAGCCCTCAATAATTCCACCAGTAGTAGTAAAATAGACAGCAGTCTCAGGTTTAACAGGATTTTTGTACTTATCTCCAACAATAGCTGTTATAGGGTTAGTTAGTCCATAAATTTCGTAAGCTGGAAAATTCTTCGATTGCGGGTAAATACTGAAATGAGCTGCATCAGGAAGTCCGCCGTGAATTGTAATACTTACCGGTTTTGAACGAATTATTTTTGTTCCGATACTAACTTCAGCAATTAACTGAACTGCACCTGCCTTCGTTCCACTGACAAGATTAACTGGAGCCCTTCCATTGTCATCTGTTTTGGCGAAAAGTGGAAAGATGTATTCACCACCGGCTGGTCTTGCTCCAATAGTAAAATTCACTGTTACACTATTAGATAGATCAATTGGTTGACCGGTCGAATCTTGTACTTGAAAAGTAATTCGAGCAATTTCTACATCTCCGCTTTCTTTAACTCCAATCTTTGTCACCGATTGAGAATATAATATCACACTCGCAGCAGAGCCGGATGGTGTAGTTAATGTTTGACGTGCAAGTTTTAGTGTAGGAACTTTTGTCTCTCGACCCGCAATTGCAAAAGCTTTTACCGTATCGGATGAAAATCCTTCTTTAGAAGCGATAACTGTTAATTCTTTGCTTCCAATAATACTTATGGTTTTTGTAAATTTTCCAAGATTATCGGAAGTAACACCGGTTTCAATTGAATCGTGCTTTATTCTTACGACAGCACTTTCAATTGCGCTTCCGGTTGTTTTATCGAGTACGGTTCCTGTGATTATAACGTTTTGCGGATCAGTACCGTCTGTATCGGTATCAGGCTCCGTACCAAGCTTGCAGCTGTTGATAATTGAAGCTACGGTGAAAATGAATACAAACCCAAGAATGATTAATTTCTGATTTGTGTGATTTTTATTTTTCATCTTTTATCTCGCTGGGATGTTAATGATTTTATTCAATTTTATTCGTATGAGGCTTAAATGTCAAGTGTTTTTCTTGAATCTCAAAAAATATTATTTCTGTAGTTTAACTTGTCAAAATAAAGAATTGTAATAAGATAGCTTTCTATCAACAATTTTAAAATGCTAGTTGTGAATTAATAAGTACTTGATGTTTCTTCACACCGGATTGTTCAGTGTCAATGATATAGTTGATCTGAAACTCAGTTGCTTTTGTTGGCCAGATATTGCAGCCCAATACGATGAAATTCGACTCGGTGAATAAACTTTTTTCGGGTATAAGCGAATCCCATCTTCCTAGAAGCTGAATTTTGTCTGTTACCATATAGCCGGCTGTAAGGTGGTAACCTTTGTGATTCAGTGAAGCTCCATTATTCTGCTTCATATTTTGATAAATAAATTCACCGCTCAAAAATAGATTGTTTAGAGTTAATCGAAAGTCTCCCCCGGCAAAATTCCGCTTTTGAGAAAATACAGGAGCTGGTACTGCATCATTTGTTGTGGCTGCATTCACTGCAACTTCCAACTTTGAATGTCCACAATCAGACAGTTGGTTTTTGAATTCCAATCTGCCAACGTACATAAAATCTCGATTATCGTTCGCATTTGCAGCCGTTCCGTTCCCATTGAAAACTCCTGCTTTATATGTTAAAGTTTTCTTGAGAAGATCGCCACGAACTTGTAGCCCAATTTGTCTTCCGGGAATAAGATTAACATTTTGTGCTCGGTTAACAAAATCAATTGCTGATTTGCTAATCAAGTATTCGGTACCGAAAGGGACTTTGAATTGTCCAATGTCAAAAATTAAATACGGTGCAATCTTATAATAAAATCTTGCATCCAACAGAGGTCTTGCAGAAACAAAATTTGTTTGAAGATAATATCCATATCCTTCATCTAATTCTCCAGACAGAATAACACGGACATTGGCGAGTGAGAAACCATTATTCCCTGGGAAAGTCCGTTCAAATTGATGATCGAATACACCCTGGAATAGAAATCCAACATCAAAATATTTTGTTTGAAAATTTTTCTGGAGTTTTTCAAACAGTGGTTCTTCTTGGGCGTTACCAATTGAGGTAGTAAGAACCATAATTGCTAATGAAAGTAATATCTTCTTGACCATAAAATACTCCAAAATGTGTAAAAACTTTGCTAAAAATAGAATTAAAAGGTGTTTATTCAAAATGGATTTTTAAGTCGAACAGTTGCCCCTATGTGCAAAACGTATACAAACAAACCATTTTTCCATAAACACAAAAGCCGCTTAAAATAGCGGCATAAAATTAAGATTGCGGGGTCGACCCCGATTCACTTCGTTCATCGGGACAGGCGAGACTTCCCGTCCCAAAAATTAAATTCATACATCTGAGTTTGGGACGGGACTGCCTACTGCGTGACAGGCATAACCAAGGGGGTGAAAATTGCGATTTTTAAATGTTTTTAAGGTTTTTATGCAACCAAAAGCACCCGTTTTTTGTAAGTTCACGGACATTCCACGGACAGTCTATTAGTGCTTAATTTGAGGATGTGATGTGAATTTTACTAATGAATTCTTGTTTGGAAGTACACATAATCGCAGTATCCCATAATAATTTCCCGGTTTCATCCCATTGTGGGTGACGTTGTTTTTCTAATATTCTATCATTATGCCTATCGTAAATAAAAGACAAAACATCTGACCAGACGATTTGCTTAATTTTCTTCTTCTCACGATTTAAATCAGGATTCTGTTGGGTACCTATTGCAATTATTTCTATAAGACAACCGTCGTCTTCATAAGCTCCATCACGATAGATTAGAGAAGCAGCATCATCAACATTATTAAAAGAGAGAATACCAATACCATCCAATATTCTATTGATAATATTACTTTCAGGATTTCTAAAAGGTCTATTAATTTTACATACTTCGTTACTTTTTACTTCACAAATAACGACATGTATTTTTTTATCAATTATTAATTTACGATCATCAATCATTTTGTTTTCTCTAATCTCACGACGATGTGGGAATCTTACCCCAACGACATCTCCATCCGTACCTTGAAAACCGCTTAATAAATGAACAACTAAATTTTTGATGGTAAAAAATCCGTTCAGCCTAAAATACCAATATGCAAGATCTTCTGCATTGATTTCTATAACTGGAGTGCAAAGCTTTGATAAATAATTATCGAAAGATTGACAATGGATAATTACATTTTCAAACCATTCTGTGGTTTTTAAATCTAAATCGAGAGATTCTCTTTTTTTCGAATGACGCAGCTTGAATAAAATAACAGAATCTTTGGCAGATGTATGATCAAATTTACGAATTGAAAAATTATGAGAAAAGTTTAAGCTGTTATTAGGAATATCAAATATAGTATCGATCTTATTTTTAATTATATTTTTCCAATTTTTATTAGTGGAATCAAAATATGAGAATAGCTTTTTAGATAAATCAAAATGAACGTGGGAATATTGCCTTAAGCTATTTGGTTTTGCGTCTGCATGCCCCTCACAAATGCTGATTAACTCTAGGGTCCTAAAAGAATTTAATTTTTCCAGCCACTCATCTTTTAGATTTTTATCTACACGATATCGTTTCCAAAGTCTCTCATGAGCTTCAAAATGAGGATATGTTTCTGAATTCATTTAACTCCCAATATTAGCTCAATCTTGCCTATAAGCTGGTTTAGGGAATATTACTTTTACCGGTTGACGGAAAATAGCGTGTTGTAAGAGTAACTCCCCTTTTGATAAACGAGTTAAACTCATTTTTAAGTCTTGGTCAAGAAAGCGATAGTCAGGCATCATTACTTCGGCGGAGGAAGAGCGACCTAAAACTTTGGTTGCTGAATTACCCGTTACACGAGAATGTACAGAACTCATAAATTGTTGAGCCGAGACGAGAATTACACCCAGTGAACGACCGCGCTCAGAAATATCCAGAATTTGTTCAATTAAAGGCGAATCTTTAGAACCAGAAGGAGCATATTTATTTAGTTCATCGACAAAAATAATAACCTTTTCAGGAAGATCTAGTGTTTCATCAGTTTCTGCGAACATTTCGTAAATAGTTTTTACAATATCTCCAAAAACGAATGACTGCTCGTTGTCATTTAATTTTGCAATGTCTACAACGTAAGTGTGTCCACCTTGAATACTATTCAACTCAGCAGCTAAATGGGATTCATTTCGTGAACGTTGATTTGTAAAAATTCCAGTTGTTTTGGTAATCACTATTCTTCTTAAATGTCGTCTGAACTTACCAACGGATGAAGCACGAATGTCTCCAACAGCTTGCGAGCGTCCATTCGTGGAAAGCGGTGGACCATCTAATAAAGAACGCCAATCACGAACTTGGCTGTAATTTGAAGTTCCATAACCATTCATTATTTCACCAACTAGTGAGTCTATGGTTTCTGTTGGGTCAGGAATACCTGAAAAGAGTAGATCAAGTTTATTAACACTATCATCTAAAGAATATGCATATACTTTATAATTATTTGGAATTATAAAAGAATTTGGCTGCTCATTTTTAGCACGAGGGAGGAAATAATGAACATTATCAAAGGGTCTTGGTTCTAAACCAAGTTTTAACCATAAAGCTTTTTGATTTTCTTCAAGAGCAGTCGGTGGCTGATCAATTTGCAGCAAATCACCATGCTTAACATTTAGAATGATTACCGCAATGTTATCTGAATTAACTGATTGAAGAAAGAGATTGTAGGATAAACATTGCATAGCTGGTTTTAGTAGCTAAGCCGCTGATACCAGAAATGTTCAGATGTGCAGATTCGGGCCCGATAAGATATCTTTTGTCAATATGAACAATTGCTTCGACTTGATTGCTCATTTTAATTAAGCCAGCAGGAATTCTATTTTCATTCTCCATTGTATCGATTCCAAGTGCAATGTGAATACCCTGTTCATCGGCAAAGCAAACATTTTTTTCGTTTTCGAGAGGCATATAGATACCATCCATTGGTGTACCATCGTCATTTCTTCCACCACCATCATTCATCATAACATTTACTTTGGCAAGAGTTGCACCGATACGCGGTGTATTCGGCTCATCAGTTACAGAGCCAAAATTGTTTGAGACAAAATTTGCAAGGTGACTTGTTGCATCAGTTCGATGTTCCAAACCGGTGACAAGTCCATAAGTCTTGCTGTTATTGATATGTTCGGATTCAACAATATCAAAAGGGTTCACGATTTGATCAGTAGTGATCCAGAAATTTAGTTTATCTGATGTATTGGGATCGCGATCAGTAGCGGATGTTCTTCCGATTACTTCTTTAGCCATATTAACCTCACCAATTAATGATTCCTTGAATTACTTCTTTTGAGTAAAAATTTTGTTTTGCAGCTTCTTCCGCTTTATATATTGGATAGAGATGTGCGTGCCATCTCAGGTCAGATCCATAAGGAGTTACGAATCTCTCACCTAAAAGAGCAGAAGAAATTTTATCAATTAACTCTGTTGTTATCGGTTGTGATTCAAGATTGGGAATTTCAACTTTCACTATTCCAAATAAAGGATATGATGTGTGCTCAACTTTTCTGAGACGTACATACCAGAAACCCATTTTAGCATCTATGCCACAATAGACAGGTGTGCGATGTTCATAAGGTAAATTTTTCAATAAATTTATAGTGTTTTCTTTGACCTTCTTTTTTCCGCCTTTGATTGAAAAAGTTTGAGTGGAAGACATTCTTTTGGAAACACCTATTACTTTTTCTAATGTAACGCTTGAATCTACAGAACCATAACGCAGAATACCATCCTTAATGAACCAACCCGCTTTATTGCTGTTTCGAAACTTTGACATCATTTTTTTCTCTAGGTCACTCATAATCCAACGAACTTTTACTTCCCCCCTTCTTCGCAAGTCAGTAGTGTTATCATATTTTCCGCTTAGGATATCATCGCCGGAAAGGTCAAAAAGACTGATATTTTGGTCTTTGAATTTTTCTAGGACTTCATTGATCTTATCCCATGCTGTTTTAGAGACTTTTTCTTTAGCTAAGAGGATGTACATCCTATTCAATTTATCGGCTAAATGTAATTTACCTAACTCATCACGGTTTACGACACACGCACTTATTTGAGCTAAAAAAATAGGTGTAGAGTTATTATGTTCTAAACCCGTAGCTAAAAAATAATGACGATAAGTTCCATCCATAAAGTATTGAAAGAAATTTTCATCAGCCCTAAGAAGTGGTTCTATCTTTTTGTAGTCAAATTTGGGATTGGGCGTTTCAAGGTAAGAATCTACATTCTGAATTTCGCGATAGGCAAGTTCTTCGTCTCTTTCTTCGACATCAACTATTTTTAATTCTTCCGTTGCATTTCCGAAAGCCGGAACGATATCGAGATTTTCTTTAATTACTTTGAGAATTATTTTAATTGTTTCTGATAATTCACGCATTTTATTAAATAATCAATGATGGTGATTGTTGAATTGTAAATTCATGAACAGTTAGATCACCCTCCTATTTTTTTTATAAAGTCATTAAAGCTATCAGTATTAAATTCAGGAAGATGGAATCCTTTTCCTTTTATTTTATCAATTATGTTAACTGCTCTTTTATCGTCAATTATTTTTTCATCATAGAAATATTTTAATAAACCTAAAGTACCATTGCAATTTAATTCATATTTATCTGCAAGTTTTCGTGCGGCTCTCTCATCAATTATTGCAGTTCCCTTTAATTGGAGAGAAAGCCCAAGAACTTCCGTTTCCCCTTTATCGAGACGTGCTGATATATCTTTAAACATTTCAAGATATTTATTCGGCAAATCTAACACTTCTATTTTAAAGTATGTTTTAATGATTTCATCGTAAAAAGATCTGTTGGGTTCACTGCGGGTTTCATAAAAAACTTCTGTAGATATTATTAGTGTAAATCTTTCACTTAAAATCTTTAATAGATCATTGAGTTGACCTCTATGTCCAAAATTATAAAGAGCAGAAGTATCAAAAATTAATGGATTGTGTAGAGATTTTCGCTTTGACATTGAACCTATTATAATTCCAAGATTTGATCAAAAATTTGATGTCGTGAAGCTATGAAAGTCTCAATTGATTCACGCGAAGTAAAAATCCATTCACAGAGCTTACCAACAGAAATTTCTTCGTTATCATAAAGATTTAATGCTGTCTGAAGAAATTTCGTATCAACTTGTTCTTCTATTTCATCAACATAATATTCTTCTAACTGAAGTTGATAATTTAACTTTTTAAAAAATTTATTTTTCTCGGACCATTCAAAATATTTAAGTTCTACTAAACGGTAAAAAACAGCTTCCGGAGAGACATTAAAATAAGCAGCGATGGTGTGTATAAAATTAGGAGATTTTGAATCTTTTCCAATAATTTCCAAAAGCTTTAATAACTCATTATTTGGGATAAGGAGTTCGGATGCAAAGATACTAGCTTCTTTTTCAATAGGGTCTCGAGTTGACGAAATAAGTGAAACAATAGTTTGATTGTGATCACGACCTAAGTGAAAAAGTAGATGTGCAAATTCATGGACAAGTGTAAAAAGTCTTCGCTGAGCAGGGTGTGAACGATTAATAAAGATAACTGAGAAAGCACCTCGATAAGAAAAACCAGACATTTTGTGAGGTAGATACCATTCAAAAACATGGACGTTTCGTTCTGATAAAGCTTGCTTAAATTCTGCTAAAGTAACTTTTTGATTAAGTTTAAAAGCCTCACGAATTTCTAGTGCCATTTGGGCAATATGAGGTTGATAAAAGTCCATTTTAATATTAAAAACAGGCGGCAACACGTTAGCTAATTTGTATGCAGAGTTTATGTTATTAATTTGAAGTACAGCATCTTTAATAACCTTTGTAATTTGAGTTTTTTCCTCACCAGAAACTGGTTGAGTTGAACGAAATTGAAATTTTACATCAAGTTCTGCGTTTAGTAAATAGTCAAGACTAATCCCTAAAACCCGAGTAATCTCTGAAAGCTGTTTAATTGATGGTGTACGTTCAGTTTTCTCCCATCGGGAAATTAAGCTTTTATCCACTCCAAGCCGTTTAGCTAATTCAGGTTGGCTAATCTTGGCTTGTTTACGAATATCTTGTAAACGTTTTGATATGTTCATGATTATAAAACCCTCTTGTCAACTATTTATTTATTTGTCAACATAATATTAATAATATATTGACAAATCAAGGAAAAAATGAAGACAATTGTAAAAAATATCAAAAAATCATCTTAATTCCTCTAAACTCTCTTTAATATCTTTGAGTTCTTGTTTGGTTAAGCCCCAGAGTTCTGCAGCAAGTTCGTCTATTTGTTCTTCGAGGTCGGTTACGTCTATGCCGGCAGCGACTTTTTCGTGACAGAGTTTGGAGAGACGTGAAAGGTCTTGATGAGGGCTAATATTCGCATCATATTTCGGTATCATGATATTTTGAAGTATGTGCGTAGAAAGCTGGGTACCGACAGCATAAGAATGTACAATAAATCGAGATATACAATTATTTAAAATTGCACAGACATAATGTGCCTCATTTTCACTTTCACAAGGAACGAGCATTAATTTGCAATCTGGAATAACTAACTTCATCTCTAAATATTTGTCCACTTGCCCCGCTATAACTGCACAAGTCATTTCAGTTGCGATATATTTCCACACAACTTTGTAGGTTGAAAAGGTATATGAACCGACGTTATATTGTGACCAAAACGTTGAATTCTCTTGAAACTTCTTAAAAGCTGGACGAGACTTTAATTCTTTTTCAAATTCTTCGAAATATTTTTTTGTTTTTGGACAATTCTTTTCCATCCATTTAGATTCATATCCTCGCCGAGTATTTGGATCTTGAGCAACAAGTTGCCATGCTGAAGGTGAGGCAATCCACCTTTTAACATCTCTGCCGCGCAAAAGTGGAAAAACTAAATCCTTTTCTATTTCATATGTAACAGCTTTAAACTTTTTTCTCCCTATTACATTGGAATTTTCTATTTGAATAATATTTCCTTTAGAAGAATTAATACTAATCCAGTATATACCATTTGCTCCGCCAGTATTTGCACCTTCATAAGCCCTATATTCTGCTTGTCCAAGAACTTTTTTAATTGCAATCAAGGCTTTGGGTTTTGCTGTCATCCAAGGAGAAGTTATACTCTCACCAATTGGCTCAGCTTTCAAACTATACCTTACTGTTTTATCAACTACCTCTTCAATTGTGCAATCCATACTTATACTACCGCTCTCTTTTTTCTTCCAGAGCATATTAGGTGCTAAAAAAAACAAACTTACCAACAAGTTGTCGAATATCGAATAATTCACCCCGCCTGCCAATACATAGCCTGCCCATTCATAGCCTGCCCATTCATAGCTATTTTGTGGCGGGCTATCTTGTGGCAGGAAAGTTTATCCAATCTACCTGGCGGTAGACAGGCGGGGTAAACAAGGAATAATGTTCCTAAGGAATCCCTTCGGGAAATTTTGAAGTGAATGCAATCTGTCCGTCGGCTGACGGATTCAACTTCATCATTCGAAATTCCCTGCCTGCCATTGCGCCAGCCATCGTTTCGGCAGGCAGGCTTGTTCGATATTCCCGCCACAAGATAGCTCTGTATTGGCAGGCATTATTCATTTTTTCCTTTAGCTTTTTTTCCAAGCGAAGTCTTGGAAAAAATATAGCACCTTATCAGTAAAATCTTGATCCGCCTGAGGCGGACAAAATATTTTTCGGTGCGGTTGTAACTCTTTAATTATTAGTAAGTTATAGACATGAAAATTTATTTCAACTTTTTGTTTTTGGTTCTGGTTTGTCCAGGTTAGGTTAAGGAAGCGGCTTTTAATTTAACCTTGCGGGTCGACCCCGATTCACTTCGTTCATCGGGGCAGGCGAGACTTCCCGTCCCCAAAATTAAATTCAAACATCTGAGTTTGGGACGGGACGGCCTCCTGAGTGAATTAAACTTTCAATAAATTTTCTACTTTTTCTTTTTTTTATCTGAAGTTCTCTGTTTATTGCTTCTGACTTTGTCTTAAATCGCTCATGGTAAACCAGCTTCCAAGGAATTCCTTTTAGAGAAAATTTACCCCAACCTTCATTATGTCTGTTAATTCTTAAATCTAAATCCGAAGTATAACCAACGTAATACTTATCAATCTTTTCGGAATACAGTATGTAAACAAACCATTCTTCCATAAACAGAAAAACCGCTTAAAATAGCGGCTTTAAATTAAGATTGCGGGGTCGACCCCGATTCACTTCGTTCATCGGGACAGGCGAGACTTC